>JAYEHL010000127.1:0-2516 GCA_034659515.1 Chloroflexota bacterium
AGGCTCCAGTATCTGCTCGATCTCACGGTGACGCTCTACATCGTCGACCCACATTGCGAGCTCGGCGCTCAGCTCCGGCCCCGGATACATCTTGGGTGCCGACGACTTAACCTCGGAGAACTCGTCATCGATGTACATGGTCAGCTTCATGACGCCGGAGTCGTACAGCTTCGCCTGGACATCGTTCAGCAATGTCTCCCTGATTTTCGACTTGGTTTGTCCCTCGGGTGCCCACAGCAGATAGATCAGCTTGGCCAAGGACGTCCTCCGTATCGATATTTTGGATTAATCGGCGTTATTTAAGTAAAGATATTTCAATCTACATAAATGTTGGGAATATGTCAAATCGCATAGGCGGGCATCGAATTTTTGGGAGTAAGGACACCGGGTCGCCGCGCCGTTTCGCGCCCGGATGTGCTATGCGCCGCTGTCGGCGTACAAGGCTGATTTTACAGCGGTGCCGTCGTGCCGCGGGCCGGGCGCAGCTTCGACTCGTCGCGTGTCGGAAGCTCGTGCGGCAGCGGCGGATGGTAGATCGCGAGCCGCAGCTGGCACTGCAGACAGCGCCCCGCCTCCTCCATGGCCGCCTCGGCGGTTAGGCTCTCCTCCTCCTGAACGAAGCTGCGCAGCCTCACATTCGCCGGGAGGACAGTTCTCTTGACCCTCGGTTTATAGGCAAAGCTCTCTTCCCGCCCAAGGCAGGAGAAATCTTTATCGGCGGGGATGAACCTCTGATCGATCTTACCCTTGCCTCCGAGATACCTGTCGATGGATGCCGCCACCGTCCTTCCGGCCTGTATCGCCTCTATGACCGACGCCGGCCCGGTGACGATATCGCCTCCGGCGAACACGCCATCCCTGGATGACAAAAGCGTGCCTTCCTTCGCTTCGATACATCCCTTCTTGTTCATATCGACGGCGAAGCACGGCGGTACATCGGACCTCTGGCCTATAGCCGCTATCAGGCGGTCCACCTCTATGGTGAACTCGCTGCCCTCGATGGGGATGGGGCGCGCCCTGCCGCTGGCATCGGGCTTACCCAGCTTCATGCGGATGCATTCCAGGGCAAGCCTGCTGCCGCCGGGCAGCGCCCTCTGCGGTACGACGAGGTAGCTGATATCCACACCCTCGGCGAGGGCCTCGTCTATCTCCTCATCGTTAGCGGGCATCTCGTTGCGCGTGCGCCGGTAAAGTATGGTGACCTTGCTCGCCCCGATCCTCCGGGCGCATCTGGCCACATCTATGGCCACGTTGCCGCCGCCGACCACCGCCACATCCTTGCCGAGATCAACCTTCTTCCCCAGGTTTATCGATTTGAGCACGGATACGCCGTCAAGTATGCGCGGATCATCTTCCTCTCCGTGGATGCCCATTGTCATCCCTCGCTGGGCGCCTATGGCGAGGAATATGGAGTGGAATCCCCGGTCGAAAAGCGCATCCAGCGATTCCATCTCCGTGTTGGTTTTGATCTCCACCCCGATGTTTGCGATATCCTCTATCTCGCGGTCGAGGATATCCCGCGGCAGGCGGTATGCAGGGATGCCGGTGCGCATCATCCCGCCCGTGACGGGCCGGGCCTCGAAGACGGTCACGGCATGCCCCAGCTTCCTGAGGAACCACGCAGCGGTGAGGCCGGCGGGCCCCGAGCCGACTATCGCTACCTGCTTGCCGCTGTCCGGCGCGACCTCGATTTTGGAGCGCCAGCGCCCCGAGTCGTTCTCGGCGACGAATCTCTTGAGCGCCCTGATGGCTATCGGGTCGTTCAATTCGCACCTGCGGCAGACCTCCTCGCACGGGTGGTGGCATACGCACCCCAGCACGTGGGGAAAGGGGACGGTCTCCCTGATGACCTCCAGCGCGTCCTGGACCCTGCCTTGGGCAATGAGCCTGACGTAGCGCGGGATGTCTATCCCCGCGGGGCAGGTATTACTGCAGGGCAGCAGCGCCTCCTCTCGCTCCGCCCCGGTGAACTTCTTTTTATCCTTGAGGGAGCCCGAGGGGCATACCTCCACGCACGCCTCGCAGAACCTGCAGGCGGAGTCTTCCAGCGATCGTCCGTAGGCCGTGCCGACATATGTGTTTATTCCACGACCGATCAACCCGATAGCTCCGACGCCGCGCACCTCCTGGCACATCCTGACGCAGCGCTCGCAGAGGATGCACAGGTTGGGATCGCGGGTGAACAGCGGCTCATCGATGATCTCAGCAAATTTTTTAGGTTGTCGCTTGAACCCGGGGAGCGGATCGCTCACGCCGACATAGTCGATAACCTTCTTGAGATGCGAGTCTTCTTCCGGCTCACCGTGGTATTCGCTTAAGATGAGCCAGAGGATATCCTTCCTCAGTTTCTGCAGCTTGGGGGTGTTGGTCTGCACTATCATCCCGTTCTCGGCCGTGGTGGTGCAGGCAGGGTGATACCCCGGTACATTCTCGATTTCCACAAGGCATAGCCGGCAGGCACCCAGGGGCGGCAGCTCCGGATGGTAGCACATATTGGGAATGTATATGCCGGCCTT
>JAYEHL010000128.1:0-2510 GCA_034659515.1 Chloroflexota bacterium
GAAAGCTGCATTTTTAAGATAGCGATTAGTTTTTCTGTGTATTTAAGCTTTGTTAATAGGGGGCATGAAACATTCGATAAAAACTTAGCGACGCAAAGAAGAGTTCATGTAAACATCACCTAGAAAGGAGCAATTCATTGGAGACGAAAATTAAGTCGCAGGCTTTGCAAGAGTTTCAAGAAGCAACTAAAACAATATCCAATCCCGAATTGCAGAAATGGTTAAAAGAAGGTGGAAAGGTATTCGGTTACTTTTGCTCATATGGCCCGGAGGAGATCATCACCGCGGCCGGCGCTCTGCCTATGCGCATTAGGGCTACAGGTGTCGACAGTACAGAGCTGGCTGACGCTTACCTGAGCAGCATTAACTGCAGCTTCTGTCGCCGCGCATTCAATGCCGGACTCGACGGCGGTTATGACTTCCTCGAAGGGGCGATATGGCTTAACAACTGCGACCATGTAAGACGGATCTATGATAACTGGAGGCGCAAGATAAATACGCCGATGTCGCATCAGATGAGCCTCCCTAAGACGAGCACCGATGCCCAGGTGGAATGGTTCCGTGAAGAGCTGGAAATATTTAAGGATAAAATGGAGAAACAGCTCGGGGTGACCATAACCGATGATAAATTATGGGAAGCTATAAAGGTACACAACGAGACGCGGCAGCTTCTCAGGGAGCTGTATGAGTTGAGGAAAGCTGACAACCCTCCCATCAGTGGAGCCGATGCATTGTCCGTAATTGTAGCGAGCACCTGTATGCCGCGGACGGTATTTAACAGCAAAATAAAGGAACTCCTGGAAGACCTGAAGGGCGCGGAGGGCATAAAGGATTACCGCGCCAGGATTATGCTTCTGGGCAGTATACTCGACGACCCTGAGTACGTTAAGGTAATAGAGAATATAGGCGGCTTGGTGGTCACCGATTCGCTGTGTTTCGGCACCAGGATATGCTGGGCGGACGTTGATGAGAAGGCAGGCGATCCACTCACGGCACTGGCCAAGTTCTACATTCAGGAGAAGCCGGCCTGTCCGCGCGCCTTCGATCAGCAGGAGATCAGGGCGAAGTTCGTTCAGGGTTTGGCTGATGATTTCAAGGTGGACGGTGTCATCGGTCTGCGGATGGTAATGTGCGACCTGTGGGCCGGTGAGCTCTATATGACCGATATAGATTTGAAGGCATCCAATGTTCCCTACCTCCAACTGGAGAGGGAGTACGGGGTGGTCGGCGCCGGCCAGCTCAGGACCAGGGTACAGGCATTCATAGAGAGCATGGGTAAATAACAGGAGGCAGACGATGAAGAAACACATTGAACAGCCGGAAAAAGGAATACAGCTATATAAAGACGATAAAGCCTATCTTGCGGTGCTCTTGGATGCGCTGTCGCTGGATACTTCGGAGGAAGGCGAGATCAATCGAGCCGTACTCAAAGCGGTTTTAGATAAGTATGATGAGATACTGAAGTGTATCGACGAGGACGAGCCGTTCATCGCCAGCTGGTTCCCGTATTCAGCGGAGATATTGACCGCTATGGATGTGCACTGGTGGATGATCGCGCAGACGGCTTTCCTGGGAGTCGAAGCCCCGCATATCAATGACGATATAGATGGGTCGGCGAGGCTTCTCGGCACCGACTTCTGTACGATTCTAAGACTGCTTACTTACTACGTCGAGGCCGAGAAGAGCCCCAAACCTAATGCGCTTATCGCATTACTGCACCCGTGCGACGGTACCACTATCGCTCACCAGCTTATCAAGCACAATGCTAAATGGGCGGATGTTCCCATCTTCGGTTGCGATCCCCCGTACTGGGACGACGATAGAAGTATTAAATACTACGCTACCGAGATGAAGCGCATGATGGACTTCGTCACCGAGCATACCGGTAAGAAAATGGACATAGACAGGCTGCGCGAGGTATGCCTGGAGTCAAATAAGGAATATGCGCTGTGGCAGGAGTACAACGATCTCAGGCGGGCGGTGCCGTCCCCCCACGACTGGACGCTCGGGCCCCCACAGTGCTTCGCCATGGCCACCTATTACTATCCGGGATTGCCGCAGGGTACCGAATGGTTCAAGAAGTTGGTTGCCAATGCTGAGAAACGTGTGAAAGAAGGGGTGTGCGGCGTGCCCGGCGGTGAGAGGATCAGGATGCTGTGGTTCGATATCCTGCCGTTGATGTGGCAGTTCGATATACAGCCGTGGCTGGAGGCGGAGTGGGGCGTTAACATCGTCATGAACATGTTCGGTTATACCCCGTATACGCCAATCGACACCAAGAACGAAGATACCATGTTCTACGACCTGGCCAAGAGGTCTCTGAATGACTTCCCGATGATCCGCCAGGCGCGCGGCGTGGCGGATAACTTCCTGGTTGACATCGCGCGAATAGTAGCCGATTACAAAATCGACTGTGTTGTCTGGCCGGGCCACATGGGGCACAAGGACGGATCAGCTAATATTGGAATGATGAGGGAGAAGTGCCGCGAGATCGGAGTGCCGTTCCTGTA
>JAYEHL010000129.1:0-2508 GCA_034659515.1 Chloroflexota bacterium
TCTACTCTTGAGTACAACTTGGAGCACATGGATGATCTGTCGATTGAAGAGTTGAAGCTCCTCAAGGAGACTGCTGCCAGCGTAATAGATACACAGATAGAGATGTCTAAGTATCAGGGTAGGGGGGGATTGGACAAATAACGTTGCAGTATTTTTACGAAGACAGTATAATGTCCCTCTTGGAGATATAAACTAGGAGAGTCGGACGTGGCGATTACCAAATTTCTGGTACCTGTTTGTGGGGGTAAGGTGGATGATGAGACAGTCAGGCTTGCGTGTACCATAGCGGAGGCGACTAAAGGCAAGGTATATATAATTTACGTAATAGAAGTTGCTCGTACTCTGCCTCTCGATGCGGAGCTTGAACTGGAGAGTAAGGGCGCTGAATTACTGTTGTCCCGGGCGGAAAAGACCGCCGAGGCGATTGGTTGCGAGGTGGAGACCGAGATACTTCAGGCGCGGGAGAAAGGCCCGGCGATAGTAGACGAGGCGGTCGAACGCGGTGTGGATATGGTGATAATGGGTCTGAGATACGAGAAAAAGTTCGGAGATTTCGATATGGGAGATACGGTGCCCTATGTTATGCGCAATGCGCCGTGTCGTGTTCTGGTATGGCGTGAACCTATAAGTGAGGGTGAATCGTGAAAGTTGTGTTAATGGGCTGCGGCAGAGTAGGCGGCATGCTTGCGGGGCTGTTGGATGAAGCGGGTCATCAGGTGACCGTGCTCGATACGGATTCTTGGAGTTTTCGCTGGCTTCCACGCTCTTTTGGTGGTAAGGCCATGGTTGGAGACGGCACCGATGTCGAAACGTTGAGGGTGGCTGGTATTGAAGGTGCTGACGTTTTTGTAGCGACTACCCAGGGAGATAACCGTAATGTAATGGCTGCGCAGGCGGCAAGACACATATTCAATGTACCTAAGGTTGTTTGCAGGATATATGATCCGTTGCGTGAGGAGTTGTACGAATCTTTAGGGCTTGTGGCCATGAGCCCCACTAAATTGGGGGCTGAAGTGTTAAAAGATTTAGTCCTCGGTGAGGGGGAGTAAATGTACATAATCATAGTTGGTGGAGGCAAGGTCGGATATTTTCTATCACTCGCGCTTTTGGGTGAGGGACATGAGATTCTGATAATAGAGCATGATGCCAATAAGTGCAAGGCTATCGCTGAGGATCTAGGGAGTGTGGTTATGCGCGGCGATGGCTGTGAGGCGAAGACGCTCGAGGATGCTGGCGCCAGGCGTGCGGATTTGCTCGTTGCGGTGACGCACCGGGATGAGGTTAACCTGGTTGCTTGTCAGGTTTCCAAGCATAAATTCGGGGTGCCGCGTACCATAGCGCGAATCAGCAATCCGAAGAATGAGGCGCTTTTTAAGATGCTCGGTATCAATGTTACTGTGAGCAGCACCAACCTAATATTGGAGCATATAGAGGAAAGTTTGCCTACGCGTTCGTTGGTTCACCTTCTTTCGCTTGAGGAGGGAAATCTAGAGATCGTGGAAATGAATGTAATGCCTGATTATCCTGCCGTTGGTAAGAGGGTCGGCGAGATTACCTTGCCTGAGAACAGCCTCATATGCCTTGTAATAAATGAGGCAAAGGGCGCCCGTGTACCAGCGGCGGAGTCCGTTATAGAGGCAGGGGACCATATAATCGCTGTTACGCAACCTGACCGCGAGGATGAATTGAGGGCTGCACTTACGGGATAGAGATGTCAAAGAAGATAGCCTATCTAGGGCCGCCCGGAACTTTTGCCGAAGAAGCGGCCTTGCTTTATGATAAGACGGCGCAACTGATGCCGTTTCCAAGCGTACGCGCAGTGGCCAACGCCGTTGCTTTGGCTGTTTCGGAGGTTGAGGAGGGGGTTGTACCTATTGAGAACAGCCTTGAGGGCTCGGTTACCGATACTCTCGACCTCCTCATTCATGAGTCCGGAGTCATGATCAATCGCGAGATAGTGCTGCCTATTAAACATAATTTATTGGCCAGGCCGGGGACCGGGGTCAACGACATCAAAGTGTTATATTCTCATCCACAACCGCTCGGGCAGTGTCGCAGCTTCGTCGATCTTCATTTTCCCAAGGTATCTGTGGTGGCGGCCCTGTCCACGGCGGACGCGGTAGAGGAGATGATGTTATCTGACAAGCCTGCCGCCGCGATCGGGACCGCTCGCGCAGCGGAGATATACGGCGCAGCGATCCTGGCTACCGGAATTCAGGATAATGTCAGCAACGAAACCCGTTTCGTCATCCTTGCCAAGGATGACCATCCGCAGACGGGCAACGATAAAACCTCGCTTTGCTTCACATTTTCCGACGATCACCCGGGCGTGCTGGTTGAAACGCTTCAGGTATTCTCGCAGCGGGGTATCAATCTAACGAAAGTTGAGTCCAGGCCTTCCAAGCAGGTGCTTGGTAAATACATCTTCCTGATCGATCTTCAGGGGCATCGCGATGACGCCATCATCACAGAAGCGTTTGATGAAGTACGCGCCCGGACCTCGCAGCT
>JAYEHL010000130.1:0-12826 GCA_034659515.1 Chloroflexota bacterium
AATTATATCTAATTGAAGAAGATTTAGTGAAAGAAATCGATTCCCTCAATATGAAGGGGCTTTATCAACTTAATATACTACAAGATTTCTTGTATCGTAATGGGGATATTAACGATTATCAAAACATTCTGTCCCAATCTATAATTAGCCTTAGTGATGGTAATGGGGTTTTTAAAATGATACAACAATCACCTATTCCAGACCTAGATTCGACCTTTTTAGCAGTCCGTATCTTAGACCAATTGGGACTGAATGACCATATTGACATCACAGCTATAGCTAATTTCACAGAGGCTTGCCGTGAAGATTACGGATTTACTATAGCACCATCTGACCTACTTAAGGAAGCAAATATCGATATTGAAGCTGACTTAAAACTAACATATGAAGCGTTATGGCTATTAGATTACTGTGACTCCAATTGAGTGATTGAAGCAGAATGAACATTCCTATACCAGAGTACATATAATGATCGGGGAATTCGAGCGTATTAGAAAGGAATCGATTAAAAAAACTGCAACACTCAGACACATATGCACTTAACTGGGCAAGCTTGCCCAACTGGTTCCATGACACAGTTGCAGTTCGTGATTAGTCGCAAAACGATGCTTAAGAACTAAATAAAACTCTATATCTATATAGCAAATGCCATGGTCTTTATAGTGAGAGGGTACATTCACACGGCATACCCCCTCACTATTGGCAGCATTGCTCTAAAGACGTGTTATCTAACAATCAAGCCATTGAGGTAAGCAATGAGAATTCGACGCTATTTAATAATAATCGCAGTGACGTGCATCTTCGTCGCATTGGCCTTGCCCATCGCAAAACTAATCGACTTCTTTTTCTTCGTGTCCATCGTTGACACTCCAGCTATTGCAAGTGATGGCAATGGAGGAGCTCTAATAGTATATGAAGTAGAAGCAGGCAATGATTGCGGGAAAGTCTACGTGCGCAGGATCGCAACGGATGGATCAGCGCTGTTTGTGGATGGTGACGTGCTGATCCACACCGGCGAGCACTCCGGTATCGTCCAAACCGGCGTCGTAACGGACGGGCGTGGAGGTGCCGTCATTCATAGATATGGAGAAGCTACAAAACTGGATGCGCAGGGCAACATCCTGTGGCAAAGGGATAACCACCTTGAATATGACTCGATAATCGGCGACGCGGGCGATGTCCTGACCCCGCATCGAACCTATTCCGAAAACGAGAGTATGTACAAGGCCTCGGTGGTTAAAACCAACCAGGAGGGAACATTCGTCTGGGGTGAAGCGGGTGTGGATATTCCCTTTTCCACAAATGTAATGCGGATAAACCTGATCGGCGATGACGGTGGCGGAGCCGTGGTAGTCATCCAGGACAAATCAAAGCAAATTATTGCACAAAGGATCGATCAGGGTGGAAACATCTCGTGGCGGCACGACGGAGTAAAAGTCTTTGCGACTCCCAACGGGATCGCCCCCGACAGGCCGATTATCACCAGCGACGGCATGGGAGGAGCGATAATCGCCTGGTCCCAATGGCCCGAGCAAACAGTCGTCGGCAATATTTCAGAATCATACCCTTCAGACATCTTAGTCCAGAGGATTGACGTCGACGGCAATATTATGTGGCAGAAAGACGGCGTAGCCCTGGGTTTCGGCGCAGCGGGCGGCATGTGGGCCCATAACCCCAAGATAGTGAGCGACGGTTCCGGCGGAGCAATTATCGTCTGCGAGGATATCGGCAATTCAGGCATCGGGCTCTACGCGCAGATGGTGGATGCCGAAGGCAACGTTTCGTGGCCGGAGGGCGGCATTACGGTTTGTCAGCTTCAAACTCACCAGAGTATTATGTTCGAAATCACGGAGGACGGCTTCGGTGGTTGCATCATCGTCTGGGATTATAAAGACGAAGACGGCACGCAAAAACCCCTGCGAGTACAAAGGCTGAACAGCGATGGTGAACCCTTATGGGATGGCAACGGCGTACAGGTATCGGTTGATATCGATAAATTTTGCGCCTATCCCACCGTATCGGAAGATAACCTGGGAGGCGCGCTCATTGCCTGGAGCACAGGCAAATACTTCAACCGACCGGAACAATCATATATTCAGCGGATCGATGCCGAAGGGAACCGTGCGTGGGAAGAAAACGGGATTTTACTGAAACCTTAAAACAGATCGGACTTCCATTTAAGAGTAGTTTGAAACTTTGTCTACAACATGATCTCGAACTCGCCGTAAGCGCCGGTGTAGGTCGTCCACTTCACCTCGACACGATCGACGCGCGCCGACCGCGGCCCCGTCTCGATCAGCCGCAGGAGCAACTCCATGTCCTCCCTCTCGCCCTCCGCGATAACCTCCACACTGCCATCGTCGAGGTTCCTGGTATAACCGTTAACCCCCAGCTCCCGCGCGTGCCGCAGCACGTAATAGCGGAAATTGACCCCCTGCACCAGGCCTCTGACGACAACATAGAAAGCGAATCGATTCTTCATTCCCCAAGACTCACTTTACGAAAGAGCGACGACTCACCCCGTCCAGCCTCTCCAGGCCATGCTCCGCAGCGATGTTCACAGCCTCCAGATACTCCTCGCGATGCAACGGGCGGGCGATCCTGGGTATCTCATATGCCCGGTAGGCGGGGCGATACTGATCCATGATATTCAAATAGGTATCTTTCGATATCTCTTTAGCGATGAACTCGACGATGCCCTTCGTGTCGGCGATGCCGTTGGGCAAGACGAGGTGTCGAACAAGAAGCCCTCTTGTGGCGATGCCGCGATCATCCAGTCGAAGGGCGCCGACCTGACGATGCATCTCCTTCACCGCCTTGCGATTCGCTTCAGGATAATCATCGACCCCAGAGAGTTCGCGAGCGTTTCGCTCATCGGAGCACTTCATATCCGGCATATAGATGTCGATCACGCCGTCCAGCAGCTTGAGCGTCTCCACGGACTCGTAGCCGCCGCAGTTGTACACCAGCGGTATCGAAAGGCCTTCATCGACCGCGATAAGCAGCGCCGAAAGTATTTGGGGCACGACGTGTGTCGGCGTGACAAAATTGATATTGTGGCATCCTCGACTCTGAAGCGCGAGCATCATCCCCGCCAGCGCCTGCGACGTGACAGCTTCGCCCTCGCCCGACTGACTGATGTTATAGTTCTGGCAAAAGACGCAGCGCAGGTTGCAATTTGCGAAGAAGATCGTTCCCGAGCCACGGGTACCGACCAGCGGGGCCTCCTCGCCGAAGTGCGGGCCGTAGCTTGAGACGACAGCCTCGGCTGCGGTGCGGCACTTGCCGACCTCGCCGATAAGACGATCGACCCGGCAGCGATGCGGACAGAGATGACAACTATCGAGCATTACCCGCGCACGCGTCGCCCGGTCATCAAGCTCCCCGCTGCGATAAAGCTCGAGATAGCTCGGCACTACTCCTCTGGTTTCTCCTTCTTTCCCCGTTTGATCACCTTTACGTTTGTGGAAGATGTGGTAACAGGACTGATGGTAGGAGGAGCTTTCTTAGCGGTATCCTTCTTAGGTTTCTTAGTCTCTTTATGGCGAAAGTCTCGGCTACCCATGGCGTTACCTCCTTCAGGACAGATTATCATAGTGAACGTTAGCTTGACAAGGTGAAGCTGTAATTGATACAATCGTCGATTAGAGCCTTAACGCTTTTTTTACGATAAGCGATAGTTGTCTGTGGCCCCGTAGTGTAGCGGTTTAACACGCCACCCTGTCAAGGTGGAGATCGTGGGTTCAAATCCCATCGGGGTCGCCATAAACAAGGAGAACCATTCAATGACCACAAACGACGCAATCGCCACAGCTAAAAAGGAGGGCAGAACCGCCCTTAACGAACTGGAATCCAAACAGTTGTTGAAAGCTGCGGATATAAAAACTACTGATATCAAGCTTGCTCGAACGAAGGATGAAGCTGTTTCGCTATCGAAAGAGCTGGGCTTCCCGATAGTTCTTAAAATAATCTCTCCCGATATTCTGCACAAAACCGATGTCGGCGGTGTTAAACTGAACCTCAACAGCGAAGACGAAGCGGGCAAAGCCTTCGACGAGATCATCGACGCGGCCAAGAAGCACGATCCGAAAGCCAACATCGAAGGCGTCTCCGTGCAGCCCATGGCGCGCCCGGCGACCGAGGTGATCATCGGCATGAGCAAAGACCCTCAATTCGGGCCGGTGCTGATGTTCGGGCTGGGCGGCATCCTCGTCGAGGTGCTCAAGGACGTATCGTTCAGGATTGTACCGCTGACGAGACGCGACGCCCGCGATATGATCAAAGAGATCAAGGGGTATCCCATTCTCGAAGGCTACCGCGGCCAGGAACCGGCGAATATCGAGATGCTCGAAGATCTGCTGCTCAAGGTCTCCGACTTCGTGGAGAACAGGCCGGAGATAAAAGAGCTGGATATCAACCCCATCTTCGCGTACAAGGATGACGCCATCGCAATAGATGCACGGGTGATCCTCGAAGCGTGAGGATGCCCGGTTGGACAGCATCTCAAAAGGCCTCGACCGCGCGTTCAATCCCCGCTCTGTAGCGGTAATAGGCGACAAGCTGGCTCTTGGGTATATGTGGCTCAAGAGCCTTTCGCATTTTCAGGGAAGGCTTTATTCAGTTCAGATCGACGAGAACGAACTCCCCGGCATCGAAGCGCTCGGCGTAGAAAACTACCTCAGCCTGCGCGACATCCCCGACGACATCGATTACGCTATCGTCGCCGTCCCCAACACCGTTACGCCGAGGATCGTTCGCGATTGTATCGATGCGAACGTCGGGGCGGCAACGCTGTTCACCTCGGGTTTCGCCGAATCCGGCAGCGACGGCGGGCGCAAGCTGCAAGACACGATCGCATCGATAGCACGCGACGGCAACCTCAACCTCATCGGCCCTAACTGCATGGGCATCCACAACCCGCGCATCGGCCTGTGTCATTCGCTCGACCAGCCGCACGGCACGAGCGGCAACGTCGGCTTCATATCGCAGAGCGGCACGCACGCCACATTTTTCACCGCCGTCGGCCCGCTGAACGGCGTGCGCATCTCGAAATCCGTAAGCTACGGCAATGCCGTGGCGCTCGACTGCACCGACTTCCTGGAATATCTGGGCGACGACGAGGAGACCGATATCATCGGCATGTACATCGAGGGCGTGAACGACGGACGAAGGCTGTTCTCCGTCCTTCGAGACGTAGCCCGGCGCAAGCCGGTGCTGGTCTGGAAGGGAGGCGTCACCGAGGAGGGCAGCCGCGCCACAGCATCCCACACCGCGTCGATGGCGGGAGCGCCGGTTATATGGGACACCCTGATTCGGCAGTGCGGCGCGATAAAGGCCAACAGCCTCGACGAGATGATCGACACGATGAAGGTTTTGCTATATGCCGAGCCGACCACAGGCAATCGAGTCGGTCTGGCCGCGATGACGGGCGGACAGTCGGTGGTCATCACCGACGCCTTCACGCGAGAGGGCTTCGATGTCCCGCTGCTCACCGAGCGTTCGTACGATAAATTCGCTGCGTTTTTCGACACCCTCGGCGCGAGCTACCGCAACCCCCTCGATATCAGCCTCAACTTCCCGCACCTCGACCGCATAATCAGAAGTCTCGACATACTCAGCGAGGACGACAACATCGACATCGTGGTGCTGGAAATATCGATAGCCTTCATGAAGAACCTATCCTGGATCGATACCGATCTGTTCGATGAGATAATCGACGCCCTGTCCGGCTTCAAGGAGCGTTCCGACAAGCCATTCATCGCTATAGTAGTAGCGGCGCACGCGGAGCACGAGGCGATCGATGTAAGGAGCAAGCTGGCGGCACGAAACATACCGAGTTTCTCCAGCTTCAATAGTGGGGCAAAAGCCTTAAAAAAGGCGCTGTCTTATCACAGAACCGCAGCCTGTCATTGACCACCTCTGACGAACGTCGTACTATTGCGGAGCATCACTGTAATGTGCTAAGATGTAGGTACGATAAAGGAGGAAATGTATGGCAGGAATAACGTCTTTCGGTGCATACATTCCGATGTACCGAATGAGCAGGGAGATCTTAGCTCAAGTTTGGGGAGGAAAAGGGAAGGGCGAGAAGGCAGTCGCCTGCGCCGACGAAGACAGTTTAACGATGGGCGTCGAGGCCGCAAGGGATTGCTTGAAGGGTGTTGACAAGAACACGGTCGACGCCCTTTATTTTGCCACCACCACCGCTCCCTACAAAGAAAAACAGTCGGCCAGCATCATGGCTGCCGCATGCGATCTAAAGGATGACATCGTCACAGTCGATGTCACCGATTCGATCAGGTCGGCAACTGTCGCCCTTATGATGGCGCTTGATGCAGTCAAGGCTGGATCGGCAAGGCAAGCCCTGGTGGTTACAGCCGATACCCGCCTCGCCGGGCCGGATACACGCTACGAGGGCCTCTTCGGGGACGGCGCTGCCGCCTTCCTTATCGGCAACGATGACATCGTTGTCGAGATCGAGGGCAACACGTGCATAACCAGCGAGTTCGTAGACATCTGGAGACTGGAATTCGATAAGATAATTCGAGTCTGGGAAGAGCGTCACTGCCGCGAGGAAAGCTACGTACCTTATATGACCAGGGCGATATCCGCCGTGCTGGAGAAGCTGAAACTAACCGTCAAAGATATGTCCAAGGCGGTCATCTTCTCCCCCGATCAAAGCATGCAACGAGACATTGTGAAGCAGATGAAATTCGACCCCAAGGAGCAGGTTCAGGACCTCATGTTCGATGAAGTAGGCCACACCGGCTGCGCCCTGGTGCCGATGGTGCTGGTGAGAGCGCTGCAGGATGCCAAGGCCGGAGACAAGATCATCACGGCCAACTACGGCGACGGCGTTGACGCCATCGTATTCAAGGCAACCGATAAGATCGGCAAGATGGCGGATCGCAGGGGCATCAAGGGTTACCTGGCCTCCAAGGTCGCACTGCCCAACTACGGCAAATACCTGCATTTCCGCGACCTTATGGAATGGGAACACGACCTGTTCATGGAGCGCAGGATGGCGCTCGCCGAGATATGGCGGCACCGGAATTTCTACTTCAGGTTCCACGGTATCAAGTGCACCAAGTGCGGACACATCATGGTCCCCCCACCCAACACATGTATCTACTGCCAGGCCGACGAGAAATACTTCGAGCCGGCGCCTCTGGCGGACGCGAGGGGTAAACTGACTACATACAGCCTTGACGTCCGGTCACGAGCCGTCGACCCGCCAAACGTGCTGGCGGCGGTCGACTTCCACGGCGGAGGCAGATTCTTCAGTCAGATGACGGACAGGGATCCCGATAATCTCCAAGTTGGCATGGAAATGGAGCTGACATTTCGCAGGATCCACGACGCTCTGGGAATCCATAACTACTTCTGGAAGTGTCGTCCGGTGAGAGGGGAGTAAAAGGAGCGCGAATATGAGAGAGAGCATTAAAGATAAAGTATCAATTATCGGAACGGGCTGCACCAGGTTCGCGGAGCGCTGGGACGCCGATGTCGAGGACTTGATCAAAGAGGCCGTCGACGAGGCCCTCGAGGATGCCGGCGTCGAGCTTAAAGACATCCAGGCCGGATGGATCGGAACAGGGCGCGGCTCGCAGCAGGTGCCCATGGGCCCGCCGAGCGCCATCATCGCCACCTCGTCACTGCAGACGCAGTACATCCCGTTCACCCGCGTGGAGAACCTTTGCTGCGCAGGCCAAGAGGCGGTAAGAGCTGCCGCATTCGGCATCGCATCTAAGAGTTACGACCTGGTACTGGCCATCGGCGTGGAGAAGCTTAAGGACACCGGTTACGGAGGACTGGGCGAGATGTTCCCCGGCCCGTGGCAGCCGGTATACGGCGCATTGGGCACACCGCCGGGAAGATACGCCATGGCGGCTACCGCCTACTTCTCCAAATACAACCTCGACCCGCAGGAGGGCAAGAGGCTGCTGGCGGAGATATCGGTAAAGAGCCACTACTACGGCATGCGCAATCCCAAGGCCCATCTCCAGCGTGAGATCACCGTAGAGGAAGCGATCAACGCCCCGATGATCTGCTGGCCGCTGGGCCTGTACGACTGCTGCGGCGTCACCGACGGCGCTTCTGCGGCAGTGCTTGTGCCGTCCGACGAGGCCAAGGCCTACCGCGACGACTACGTCAACATCAAGGCATTCTCCATCGCCTGCGGCCCTGGCTGGGGCAAGGAAGACGAGAGATATGACTTCACCTACTGGAGAGAGACGTGGGAAGGGGCCAAGGTGGCTTACGAGGAGGCCGGCATCAAGGATCCTCGCAAGGAACTGAGTCTTGTAGAGTTACACGACTGCTTCTCAATCGCCGAGCTGATCGCATGCGAATCCATGATGCTCTGCGACTGGGGCACGTTCAGGGAGGAGTTCACCGAGAAGCGGGCGTACTACCACGACGGCGAGATGCCGGTGGACGTCAGCGGCGGACTGAAATCCTTCGGTCACCCCATCGGTGCCAGCGGCGCCCGCGAGATCGAGGAGTGCGTCAAGCAGATTCAAGGAACAGTACAGTACCCGGAGCGACAGATAAAGGACTTCGAGCTGGGTCTGGCCCACAACCAGGGCGGCCACCCGGGACGCTTCGTGCCCGGTATCTGCATCGTTGGCCGGCCATAGTATCGCAGGATAATCAATTAATAAGAGTCTAATAGGAGGTGAACCGTGAAAAAGGTTCGAGTAGGGGCTGGAGCATCGGGATGGCCTGACTTCAAGGATGGCGCTCTCGACGTAGCCGAGAACGGGGATATAGATTATATCTCTTTCGACCACCTGGCGGAGCTGACCATGGCCATCATGCAGAATCAGTATGCTAAAAACCCCGAGCGGGGTTACATCCCCGAGGTTATTCCACTGATGAGAAGCCTACTTCCCATCTGGAAGAGGAAGGATAAGCACTTCAGGATGTGCTCAAACGGCGGCGGAGCCAACCCTGCCGTTTGCGCCGACAAGGTAATAGAGCTGGCGGCCCAACTGGATATAGGCGCTATCAAGGTAGGTGTCATCACCGGCGATACGCTGCCACTTACCAAGATCGACGAGCTTGAGGCCAAGGGCTGGAAGTTTACCAACATGGACACCGGCGAGGATAATCTTAAAGATTATCGCGACAGGCTTCTGGCTGCGTACGTTTACATTGGCGCCGATGAGATAATCCAAGCCTACGAGCAGGACGCCAACCTGGTAATCGGCGGACGACTCTCGGACAACTCCCTCTACATCGGCAACTTCATGCACCCGCTGGGATGGAAATTCGAAGACGAGTACATCGACAGGATCGGTGCCGGCATTTGCGTCGGCCACCTGCTGGAGTGCTCCAGCTGGAGCGCGGGAACCTGCTCCAACCTATGGGAGGAGATCTCCTTCCCCAAGGGCAACCCCGGCTTCCCCATCGCCGAGATGTACGAGAACGGTGATTGCATCGTAACCAAGACCGACACTTCGGGCGGTCTGGTGAAATCCCTCACTCTTAAAGAGCACCTGGTGTACGAGGTGCACGATCCCTCGAACTATATTATGCCCGACGGCATTTGCGACCTGACCCAGATCAAGCTGGAGGACATCGGCCCGAACAAGGTAAAGGTCAGCAAGTGGGGCGACAAGTCCCGCGGCAAGCCGCGACCGGAGAACCTGAAGTTGTGCCTGGCCTACAACGACGGCTTCATCTCCGAGGAGATCACCGTCATCAGCGGCCCCAAGGTATTCAAGCAGGCCGACAAGGCGCTGGACTTCGTCAAGAAGCGCCTTGATTTCCTCGGCCTCAAGCCCAGGGAGATGCTGTGGTCTCTGGTCGGATGGGATTCGCTCAGCGGCCCGGCGGCACCGCCACGCCCGAGCGAGGATAACGAGCCCCCCGAGCTAGGCATCCGCGTGGCCTTCAAGTGCGATACCAAGGAAGAGGCGCAGCAGTGCCGCACCGAGTGCGGTCACCTTTGCTGGGGATCGCTGGGCGTCGGCGCAGGCTTTACCAATCCGCCGGCGATCAGGCCCGTTTTTGCACTGTATCCAACACTTATCCCCAGAGAGGAAGTTCCCCTGAAGCTGGAGATTAAGGAGGTCAAATAATGGCTAAGAAACAAGTTCCTATACGTGAGATCGCCTGGTACCGCTCCGGTGACAAGGGAGATATATGCAACGTCGGCCTGATGGCGAAAGGCGAAAAACAATATGAGGCGCTGAAGCGAGAGGTTACACCGGAACTCATCAAGGCCTGTTACAAAGACTGGTTGAAGGGGAGCGTGACGATATACAACATGGACAACCTTCAAGCTATCGAGATCGTGATGCTCGGCGCGCTCGGCGGCGGCGCTACCAAGACGCTCCGCGTCGACCAGACCGGCAAGGCGATGTGCGTCGGCCTGTCTCGAATGATGATCGAGGTAGACGAGAGCGAGCTGGGATAGAGTAGTCTAATACAGGAGGAGTCAAATGCCCCTCACAGGGCCCGATGTGCTTCTTGTCGAAAAGAAGGAACACATAACCATAATAACGATCAACCGCCCGGAGCGGAGAAACTCCATGAATCTAGACCTCTACGATTTTCTCGATGAGGCATGGAAGGAGTTTCAGCAGGACGATAGTCAGTTCGTTGCCATCCTGACGGCGGCAAACGATCCCGAGATCGAGCCTAAGAAACAGGCGTTCTGCTCCGGAATGGACATGAAGGACCAGGCGGAACGAGTGGCCAATGACCCCTCATACGACATAGTGAAGTTACGCCCGGGGGTTGTCGACGGTACGTACGGCACCCCCTACGGGCACAACGTCACCAAGCCAGTCATCGGCGCGATAAACGGCGTGGCCACGGCCGGCGGCTTCCAGTTCAGCATGATGTGCGATCTGAAAGTCGCTGCCGACACCGCGCGCTTCGGCACCGGCGAGGTGAAGGTAGGCCGCGGCACGCCGTGGGCGGTTCCGATACTCTGGCAGATGCCGCTGCCTATCGCCTTCGAGATATTGCTCACCGGCAACCTGATACCGGCCCAGCGTATGTACGACATCGGCTGGGTCAACAGAGTCGTGCCCTTGGATCAACTGATGCCGACGGCGATGGAGCTGGCCGAGACGCTGGCGGAGAACGCCCCGCTATCGGTTAGATCGGCAAAAGAGGCGATGTACTCTGCGATGGACGTCGGCCGCAAGGCGGGAATCGAAGCGGCGAAGGAAATCTACCGAAAGGTATACGACAGCGAGGACGCCAAAGAGGGCCCTCGCGCGTTTGCGGAAAAGAGAAAACCGGTCTGGAAGGGCCGGTAGCAAAATAACACTTATATCCCGTTTACAGGGAAGGAGGGCGTATGGATTTTAGTTTCACTCAAGAACAAGAAATGTGGCGCACAATGATGATGGACTTCACCGAGAAGGAAGCCGGTCGGGAATACACCCGCATGTGCGACGAGGAGAAGCATTATCCCCAGGAGCTGTGGGAAGCCGGAAATAAAGAGGGCTTCCTGGGATTGCTCATCCCCAAGGAATTCGACGGCATGGGCTCCGACGCCATCATGTACGCCATATTCATGGAGTGCCTGGCGAAATATAGCTACGAAATGGCATCCCTGTTCAGCGTGCCGATGTTCTGCGCGATGAACCTTGTAGATCACGGCACCAAGGAGCAGCAGGAAAGGTATCTGCCTCCGTTCGTCAAGGGCGAGCAGCGTTTCTCGGTGGCGATCACCGAGCCTGAGGCCGGCTCCGACGCGTCATCGGTCGCATGTATAGCCGAGGATAAGGGAGACCACTTCGTGCTCAACGGACAGAAGCAGTTCTCCACCGCGGCCCATCTGCCGGGCAATGTCGTATTCATGGCAGTGAGGACCGACAAGGACATCCAGCCCAAAAGAAACGGCATCAGCGTTCTTCTTGTCCCCAACGACGCACCCGGCATAGAAGTCAAACGATTGCCTCTTATAGTCCGGCGGGCCATCGGCACGTGCTCCATCTTCTGCGGCGACGCCCCGATTCCCAAGGAAAACCTCATCGGCGAGATCAACGGCGGATGGGATGTACTGGTCGGCCACTTGGAGCTTGAGCGACTGGCCGGCGCAGCGCCCAACGTAGGCGAGGCGCAGAGTTGTCTGGATGATGCCATCAACTATGCGAAGGAACGCGTGCAGTTCGGCAAACCCATCTGCAAGAACCAGGGTGTCAGCCACATGCTGGCCGATCTGCAGGCCCAGCTCGATGCTGTCCGCCTGCTCACCTACCGCTCGGCGTGGATGATCACCCAGAAGATACCCTGCCGTAAAGAGGTTTCAATGGCTAAAATGATGGCCGGCGAGGTCTTCTATGCAGTTACGACCGCCGCTATGCAGACCTTCGGCGGCTACTCGTTCCTGCCGGAATCCGACATCGAACGTCACTGGAGGCTGTCCAAGATGTTCACCATCGGCGGCGGCACCACCCAGATTCAGCGCATGATCATCGCCCGCGACCTGGGCATGTAGCATCCATTCAAACGATACGATTAAAAAGGCGTGTTCACAGGAACACGCCTTTTTCTATTTCGAAGGCCTACAAATTCTACAGCATCAACCGATGGCCGTTATCGCTAAGCCAGCGCCTGCGCTTCTTGAAATCCGGCATAATCGATTCCACCCCGCGCCAGAACGCCGTCGAATGATCTGGGTGCTTGATATGCACGAGCTCGTGAACGACGACGTAGTCGATGACCTCCGGCGGCGCCATCGCCAGCCTCCAGCTGAAACACAGCACTCCCTTCGGGCTGCACGAGCCCCATCGCCTTTGCGCGCCGGTCACCTTCACCTCGTTATACCGGATCCCCGAGAGCGAAGCGTATCGCTCCGCCG
>JAYEHL010000131.1:0-2491 GCA_034659515.1 Chloroflexota bacterium
GCAGGTAATGGAACTCGCTGCGATGGGGCTGGTGCCCGGCGGGACGAGGCGCAATATCGAATTCTATAGGAAAGCGCTCGATAACGCCAGCGATATCGACGATATCATGCTCGATATATTATTCGATCCGCAGACGTCGGGCGGGCTGCTCATAGCCGTCCCCGGCGACAGGGTCGGTGCTTTACTCAAGAATCTGCAACAGAGCGGAGTGGCAGACGCAACCGTCATCGGACGCATAACCGACGATCCGAAAGGAAAGATTGACATAAGGTAGGGGCATCCTTCCGATACCGGAAGGGCCGTGCCGCACATAGGAGGTGCAGGAGATATCTCTCCTGCCGGGGGAATTGGGGGTGTCCCCCAACTCTCCACTTCCCCCAAGACTGGGGGTCAGGAGGTTGATTATTAGATGCCATTTGTATTAGGCACAGCCGGCCATATAGACCACGGCAAATCGGTGCTGGTCAAGGCGCTCACCGGCATCGACCCCGACCGCCTCCGCGAGGAGAAGGAACGGGGAATGACTATCGATCTCGGCTTCGCCTGGCTGACGCTGCCCAGCGGTCGCGACGTCAGCATCGTCGACGTGCCGGGCCACGAGCGCTTCATCAAGAACATGCTCGCCGGTGTGGGCGGGATCGACCTCGCGCTGCTCATCGTCGCCGCCGACGAGAGCGTCATGCCGCAGACCAGGGAGCATCTAGCGATACTCGACCTGTTGCGCGTCGATAACGGCATCGCCGTGATAACCAAGAGCGACCTGGTGGACTCCGACCTGCTGGAGCTGGTGACGATGGAGGTGGAGGAAGTGCTGGCGGGCACCACGCTGGCGGGAGCCCCGATAATACCGGTCTCCGCGACGACGGGCGAGAGCATACAGGAGCTGGTCGCGACCATCGACTCGATGCTCGATAGTACGCCGTCGAAGCGCGACATCGGCAGGCCGAGGCTTCCGATCGATCGCATATTCACAATGAGCGGTTTCGGCACGGTCGTCACCGGCACGCTCATCGACGGGAGCTTATCGAAAGGACGGGAGGTGGTCATCGTCCCATCGAATATTAAAACGCATCTTCGCGGCCTGCAGAGCCACAAGCAGGGCGTTGACAGCATCGAGCCCGGCAGCCGCGTGGCGGCCAACTTGGCGAATATTTCGACCGAACAGCTCAACCGCGGCGATGTGATCACGACGCCCGGATGGCTCAAGCCAACCAGGGCCCTCGACGTGAAGCTGCGCCTGCTGCCATCCGCGCCCCGCAAGTTGGAGCACAACACCACCGTCACATTCCACACCGGCGCCGCCGAGGCGCAGGCCAGGGTGAGGCTGCTCGATGCGGGTGAGCTCGAACCGGGAGATGAGGCCTTCGCCCAGCTGGTGCTGGACAACCCCATCGCCGTGGTGAAGGACGATCTGTTCATAATACGCTCGCCGATGGAGACCCTAGGCGGGGGACTGGTACTCGACCCCGAGGCCAAACGACACCGTCGCTTCCACGCCGTTACCATCGAGAGGCTCACCGCCAGGGAGGCGGGCACCACCGAGGATGTGATACTGTCCGCACTCGATCCCGTTAAGCCCATCGAGTTGAGCAAGCTGATATCGATGTGCAGCATCCCCGCCGCGGAGGTCGCGAAGGGCGTCGGGTCGCTGGAGCAAAAAGGCAGGTTGGTAGCGCTCGACGAGAAGAACGAGAGGCTGATCTTTGCCGCGTCCGGATGGGAGTCGCTGGCGCGCTCGGCTCATTCGACGCTGGAGAAATATCACAAGGAAAACCCGCTGCGTCAGGGCATGCCGAAGGAAGAACTCAAGGGCAAGCTGAAGGTTATCGAGAGATACTTTTCACAAGCGGTAAACCGGCTTGCATCCGACGGCGTACTGTCCGAATCGGGGACGCTCGTACAGCTCCCAGCGCACGATGTGAAGCTGACGCCTGAGCAGCAGAAGAAGATCGACGCGTACCTGAAGGCGCTGTCGAGCGAGCCGTACTCGCCGCCGCCCGAGGCGACGATCGAGCCGGATCTGCTGGGCGTGATCGTCGGGCAGGGGAAAGCGGTGAAGGTAGCCGACAACGTGGTGTTCGCCACCGACGCCTATGACGAGATGGTGCGGGCCATCGCCGATCATATCAAGGCGAACGGGCAGGTTACCGTGGCCGAGGTGCGCGACAAGTTTAACACCAGCCGCAAGTACGCGCTGGCTTTAATGGAGCACCTCGACAGCCAAAAAATCACCCGCCGCGTCGGCGACGGGCGGGTGCTGCGATGACCTCTGGCGGGAGCGCATAGGAGTCGAACCTACTATGGACACCGCAGGGTGCCCACCGACGGATTTGAAGTCCGCGGAGCCCACCGGGACCCGTCCGCTCCCTGAATAATCCACTACGACGCAATGCTATCACAACACGCCGCGGTTTTCAATTTTCTCACCATAACATATCTCATTTGTCATTGCCCGACTTGATCGGGTAATCCATAAAGGGCGCATCGCGAT
>JAYEHL010000132.1:0-12780 GCA_034659515.1 Chloroflexota bacterium
CCCTACGAGAAACCTCTATTGCACTACGTCCTCCGGACCCGCGATCTTGCCCGCTATCGCGCTGGCGGCGGCGATGGCCGGATTCGCCAGATACACCTCCGACTGCGTACTGCCCATGCGCCCGACGAAATTGCGGTTGGTAGTGGATATACACCTCTCGCCGGCAGCGAGCACGCCCATGTAGCCGCCGAGGCACGGGCCGCACGTCGGCGTGCTGACAGCCGCACCCGCGCGGATGAACGTCTCGATCAGGCCGCGGCGCATCGCCTCGAGGTACACCTCCTGCGTGCCCGGTATCACGATGAGACGAACATCGGGATGCACCTTGCGGTGTTCCAAAATCTCTGCGGCCACCTGCAAATCCTCAATGCGGCCGTTGGTGCAGCTGCCGATGACCGACTGATCGATCTTGACATCGCCGACCTGGCTTATCGGCTTCGTATTCGAAGGCAGGTGCGGAAACGCCACCTGCGGCTCGATCGCGGACGCATCGTATTCGATCACCTCTTCGTACTGCGCATCATCGTCCGGCTCGAAGGCCGTATACGAGCGCCTCGCCCTGCCGTTGAGATAGGCCCGCGTCCTGTTGTCCACGCAGAACAGGCCGGCCTTGCCTCCGGCCTCGATGGCCATGTTGGCCATCGTCAGCCGCCCCTCGACAGAGAGGGAATCGATGGCATCGCCGCAAAATTCCATCGCGCCGTAGCGCGCGCCGTCCACGCCGATATCGCCGATAGTATGCAAAATAAGATCCTTGCCTCCGACCCACTTCCGCAGCTTGCCGCTGTAGACGAACTTGATGGTATGGGGCACCTTCATCCACACCTCGCCGGTAGCCATGGCGCAGGCGATATCAGTGGAGCCCATGCCGGTGGCGAAAGCGCTCAGCGCGCCGTAGGTGCAGGTATGCGAGTCGGCCCCCACGATGACGTCGCCGGGCAGCACGATGCCCTGCTCCGGCAGCAGCACGTGCTCGATGCCGCCGCAGCCGACCTCGAAATAAACGACGCCCTGTTCATGCGCGAACTCCCGCATCATCTTCGCCTGCTCGGCTGAGGCGATGTCCTTGTTAGGCACGAAGTGGTCGGCGACGAGGACGACGCGTGACGGATCGAACACCTTCGACACGCCGATGCGACCGAACTCCCTGATGGCGATCGGCGCGGTGATATCGTTGGCCATAACGACATCGACTTTGACGTTTAAGAACTCGCCAGGCGCGACCCTTTCTTTCCCGCTATGTACGGCGAGTATCTTCTCCGCCAGATTCGATCCGCTCAATACTTTTCAACCCTCTTAAGAATTATCAAAACAATTAATACGATGGCAGCGGCAACTGGAGCTACAATATACATCCCGGCTCCAGCGGCCAGACCTATGGCGGCGACGGCCCATATGCCGGAAGCCGTTGTCAGCCCCTGCAGGCCACCGCCTTCTCTATGTATGATCGTGCCTGCTCCTAAGAAACCTATGCCTGCAACTATACCAGCCGCCACCCTGGACGGATCACTGTTCTCTCCAAAACCATAAATTGAAGTGATCGTAAAAAGGGCGGAGCCGAGGCACACCAACATATGAGTGCGCATACCGGCGTACTTGCCGGCGCGCAGCCTCTCGAACCCGATGATCATGCCCAGGCCCGCGGCTAACAAGAGTCGTAACATCATCTCTACTTCCAGCGGCAACGGTTACCTCCTCCCCACAGCTACCGAGCTGTAGATTTACGTATCCTTCTCAAGTTCTTGAGATGTTCATCCTTGTGACTGGCCTCAAGCGACTTCAGCTTGTCGCAAGACTCGAAATCGTCGCATTCCCATCATCCTTGATATCCAAGCTTTTCCGAACACTTGCGTATCTTACAGAAAGGATTGCCCCCGCCGTCGCGACACCCCTTGCACCTGAATCCCGCCAGCGTATCGAGGTCCTTCTTGAAAGCATCGTAATCCCCCAAGAAAGGCATGGTAGGCCACACCTGCTTCATCTTCTCGGCCCTCATCGTACGACGCAGCGCTTTGGCGGACTCGCTTATCGTCTTCGTATATCCAAAACACTCACCGCAATTGAGGCCACAGTAAGCCATTAAAGCATCGGGGTTAATTTCAGACATGAGATACACTCCTCGATCCGGAAGTAGACCGATTAGTCGCCCATAAACAGTACGACGAAGGTTATTGCCAGAGCGATCAGGCTGCAAGACAGGCTCACGAAGACCAAAATCATCATCGTCTTGAAAGTCTGCTCCAGGTGCCCGATCCGATCCTCGATCTTACTCTCTGCTCTCTCTTTATCCATATGCGATCTCCTACTCGTTCCCCTTGGCCGCCAGCAGCCGGTTCAACGCGTTCATGTATGCCTTGGCGGAAGCGACGACGATGTCCGTGGCAGCACCGCGGCCGGTGTACACCATGCCGTCGCTCTCTATCCTTATTGTGACCTCGCCGATGGCGTCTATGCCCTCGGTCACCGAGGTTACGCTGAACTCGATGAGCCTATTCTGGACACGCACCAGACGGTTTATCGCCTTGTAGATAGCATCGACCGGCCCCATACCCAGGGCGGCGTCCGCCACCACCTTGCCGTCGGGCGCGATGAGCTTCACCGTAGCCGTGGGCACTACTCCATCGCCGCACGATACCTGTACGTGTTCCAGGTGATACGCCTCTGTCGTTGTGCGCTTCTCCTCCGCCACCAGCGATTCGAGGTCGCGGTTGGTGATCTCCTTCTTCTTGTCCGCAAGCTCCTTGAAGGCGGTGAAGGCGCGGCCCAGCTCCTCATCGCTGAGGCTGTAGCCCAGCTTCTCCAGCCTGTTCTTCAGCGCGTGACGCCCGCTGTGCTTCCCCAACACCAGCGCGCTGGACGGCCAGCCGACGTCGCGAGCGTCCATGATCTCGTACGTGGTGCGCTCCTTGATGACGCCGTCCTGATGGATGCCGGACTCGTGGCGAAAGGCGTTGCCGCCGACGATAGCCTTGTTGGGCGGTATGGCAAAGCCCGTCAGCTCACTGACCATGCGGCTGGCTCTGTAAATCTGAGTCGTATCGATATTCGTGGTCAGCTTGTAGGAATCCTTGCGGGTTCGCAGCGCCATCACTATCTCTTCCATCGAGGCGTTGCCCGCGCGCTCGCCGATGCCGTTGACGGTGCACTCCACCTGGCGCGCGCCAGCCCGCAGCGCGGTCAAACTGTTGGCCACGGCCAGCCCCAGATCATCGTGACAGTGAACGCTGATGACCGCCTTTCCGATGTTGGAGACGTTCTTGAAAATACCGACTATCAGGCGATTGAACTCCTGGGGCGTGGTATACCCCACGGTATCGGGGATATTGACCGTCGTGGCCCCCGCCTCGATAACAGCCTCGGTGATGCGATAGATAAAGGCAGGATCGGTACGCGTGGCGTCCATCGGCGAGAACTCGATATCGCCGGTATACTTCTTGGCATGAGCCACCATATCACAAGCGAGCTTCAGCATCTCGTCCCGGCCCTTTTTAAGCTGGTAGTTCAGATGTATATCCGAGCTTGAGAGGAAAACGTGGATGCGCTTTTTTTTCGCGCCTTTAACCGCTTCCCACGCTCGATCGATGGCTTCAACATTCGCGTGAGCCAGCGCGCAGACAGTGGATTGCTTCAACTCCTTGGCGATCAGGCGCACCGCCTCGAAATCGCCCGGGGAGGCGATGGGGAACCCGGCCTCGATTACGTCGACGCCGAGCCTCTCCAGTTGACGGGCGATCTCCAGCTTTTCATCGATGTTCAGCGTCGCCCCCGGCGCCTGCTCGCCGTCGCGCAACGTCGTGTCGAAGATGATCACCCTGTTCGATTTATCACTTGCCTTACTCTTCGCACTCATTTTTACCCCCGCCATCGGCTGACGAGCGCCGTCCTGACTTTATTTTAAAAACCTGTACGGGCGCGGCATGCCGCGCCCGTACGGATATTTCAACTTTTTGCCACTGCCAGACTTTATCGTGCAACCCAGAATATGCGGCGGGTTACACTTCGTTAAACCCGCCCTACTAACTCGATTCCCGATTTACTTGGGATTCAGCCACGGCATCATCGCCCGCAACTTCGCGCCTACGTCCTCGATCTCGTGCTCCGCCTCGATCCGGCGGGCGGCGTTGAACACCGGACGACCGGCCTGGTTCTCCAGTATCCATTCGCGGGCGAACGTGCCGTCCTGTATCTCAGCGAGGATCTGATCCATCTCCTCCCTTACATACTCGTCGATGACACGCGGCCCCCTGGTGTAATCCCCATACTCGGCGGTATCGCTGACCGAGTAGCGCATATACGCGAAACCGCCCTGATAGATGAGATCGATGATCAGCTTAAGCTCGTGCAGCACCTCGAAGTAAGCGATCTCCGGCTGATACCCGGCGTCGACCAGCGTCTCGAAGCCGGCCTTGATCAACGACGTGATGCCGCCGCACAGCACCACCTGCTCGCCGAACAGGTCTGTCTCCGTCTCCTCTGCGAATGTGGTCTCGATCACACCGGCGCGCGTGCTGCCGATGCCCCTGGCGTAAGCCAGCGCGATATCCCTGGCCTTCCCGGAAGCATCCTGGTACACGGCCACCAGCGCCGGAACGCCCGAACCCTCGGTGTAGAGCCGCCTGACCATATGGCCCGGTGACTTCGGCGCGATCATGATTACATCGACATTCTTCGGCGGGACTATCTGGCTGTAATGTATGTTAAACCCGTGGGCGAAAACCAGCACCTTGTCCTTCTTCAGGTTCTTCTCGATGGCATTGCTGTATACCTCTTTCTGCAACTGATCCGGCACCAGCATGACGATGATATCGGCCGCCATGGCCACCTCATCGGCGGTGGTGACATCGAGCCCCGCCTTGACCGCTTCCTTCCACGGGCCGCTGTTCTTCAACTCGCCCACCATCACCTTGCAACCGCTCTCCTTCAGGTTCTGGGAGTGGGCATGGCCCTGGCTGCCGAAACCTATGATGCCGATGGTCTTCCCCTTAATCAGCTCTAGTTTTGCATCCTTATCGTAGTACATCCTTGCCATCCTATGTTCTCCTTACCAGTTTGTTACTTCCGATTTCTTGGGACGAGCGCCCTTGCTCAAGGGCTTCTCCGCCTCGAATATGGTCCCGGCAGCCCCTCTGGCCATAGCGATCCTGCCGGTTCGACATATCTCCTTTATACCGAAATCCCTGAGTAAATTCAGCAGCGACTCCAGCTTATCCTCATCGCCGGTGATCTCAACGATTACCGAATCAGCGGCCACGTCCACGATCTTGGCCCTGAACAGGTCCGCTATCTGTATGATCTCGCTTCGCGTAGACGCAGTCGCCTTCACCTTGATAAGCACCAGTTCACGCGCCACCAGATCATCATCGGTGATATCAGTCACCTTTATTACATTTATCAGCTTATCCAGCTGCTTCCTCACCTGCTCAACCGACAGCGTGGTGCCATCCACAACGATGGTCATTCGCGACACGCCCTCCATCTCGGTATGTCCCACGGCAATACTATCGATATTGAACCCCCTCCGGCGGAAGAGGCTCGCCACGCGGTTCAGCACCCCGGGCCTGTCTTCAACCCAGGTTATCAAGGTATGCTTCGACATTATCTCCTCCTAGCCTCTTTCCTTACTTCTTCGATCATATCCGTTATCACCGAGCCCTTACGCACCATCGGAAATACGTTCTCCTCCGGCTCCACCTGGAAATCGATGAGATACGGCCCCTCATGCGCCATGGCTTTTTCGATTGCGGTGGTTACCATCACTCGATCCGTCACCCGCTCGCCGGCGATCCCGTAGGCCTCCGCCAGCTTGACGAAATCGGGACCTGGCAGCGGCGTTGCTACATACCGTTTACCGAAGAACAGCTGCTGCCACTGCCTGACCATGCCGAGATATCCGTTGTTCAATATCGCGATCTTCACAGCGAGCTTCTCCTGAACTATCGTTGCAAGCTCCTGCAGCGTCATCTGGAAACCGCCATCGCCGGCGATACACCACACGTTCTCCTTGGAACATGCCGCCTTGGCTCCCATAGCGCCGGGCAACGCGAATCCCATCGGCCCCAGCCCGCCTGACGAGATGAACGTGTTAGGCCTGTCGTACTTGAAGTAATGTGCGGCGAACATCTGGTTCTGACCGACATCCGTTACGATAATGGCGTTGCCATTTGTCACTTCATATATCTGTCGCACCACATACTGAGGAAGGACAGTCTTCGATTCCCGCATCCACAGCGGGGGATGCTCCCTCTCCCACTGCTCGATCTGCGACAGCCACTCGATGTGGTTCTGCGACTCCACCTCGGCATTAAGCGACTTGAGAACATTCTTTGCATCGCCGACGATGGGCACATCCACCCTGACGTTCTTCCCGATCTCCGCCGGATCGATATCTATATGGATCACCTGAGCGTCAGGCGCAAAGCCCGCAACGGTAGCCGTCGCCCTGTCATCGAATCGCATACCGATAGCGATTATGAGATCGGCTGCGTTCACCGCCATGTTGGCATGGGCCAGTCCATGCATGCCTATCATGCCCAGGCACAGCACATGCGTTCCCGGAAAGCCGCCGAGACCGAGCAGGGTATTCACCACCGGTATCTGTGCCTTCTCCGCAAACTCCTTCAACTCGGCGGATGCCCCAGAGTTGATCACTCCCTTGCCGGCAATGATCAGCGGTCGCTTCGATTCTTTAATAAATCTCGCCGCCTTCTTCACCTGCGCCGGATGTCCTTTAACAGTAGGTTTGTACCCCTGCAAATTTACTTTCTCCGGGTAGTGGAATTCGGTTTCCTCCGACATCACATCGCTCGGTATATCTATGAGTACCGGCCCCGGCCTGCCCGTGTCGGCTATATGGAACGCCTCCTTGACCACGGTAGCCACCTCATGAGCCGAGGTGACCAGATAGTTATGCTTGGTTATCGGCAGCGTCACGCCGGTGATATCCACCTCCTGAAACGCATCCTTGCCGATGAACGGCCGCGACACCTGTCCGGTGATAGCCACCACCGGCGCCGAGTCCATGTAGGCGGATGCGATGCCAGTGACCAAGTTGGTGGCGCCGGGACCGGATGTGGCGATGCACACCCCGACCTTGCCGCAAGCACGAGCGTAGCCCTCGGCGGCATGCGCCGCGCCCTGCTCGTGGCGGCACAGTACGTGATGCAGTTTGGGATACTCGGGTAATGTATCGTAGAAGGGCAGCAGGACGCCGCCGGGAATACCGAACATCACCTTAATCCCCTCCTTGAGAAGGCTTTCACACAGTATCTGTGCTCCCGTTAGCTTCATTTCTGCCCCCTAGCTCTCAAAAACTGCGCCCCTCCCTGCGGAGGTAACCTTTTCTGCATAGCGCAATAAATATCCTGTCTTTATCTTCGGCTCGAACGCGGCCAGTTTCTCCAGCCGCCCCTTTATCTCTTCATCGCTCAGGTCGACGTCAAGTCGATGATTTGGTATATCGATCGCTATCGTATCGCCCTCGTTAACCGCGGCGATCGGCCCGCGCGAGGCCGCCTCGGGCGATACGTGCCCGATGGCCGCGCCCTTCGTCGCACCGGAGAAGCGGCCATCGGTGATAAGCGCAACGCTATCGCCCAAACCCATACCGCTCAGTATCGACGTCGGGCCCAGCATCTCGCGCATCCCCGGCCCACCCCTGGGGCCTTCGTAACGGATGACGACGACGTCACCGGTGACGATCCTTCCGCCGAGTATGGCCTCGGTAGCCTCCTCTTCCGAGTCGAACACCCGCGCCTTACCCCTGTGGCTCATCATATTCGGTGAGACGGCAGCGCTCTTCACCACCGCCCCTTCAGGCGCAAGGTTGCCGAAGAGGATGGAGAGTCCGCCGGTGGGCGAGTGAGGCTGCGAGAACGGCCTAATCACATCGCGATCGAGCACCTTCGCTCCATCGATCTCCTCCTTAAGCGAAATGCCGGAGGTGCGCTTCACGCCCATATCGAGCAGTCCCTCGACCTCTTTCATCACCGCCAGTACGCCGCCTGCGAGATCGAGATCTTCGATCCTATATTCACCCGCCGGACTGAGCTTGCTCAGATGCGGCGTCTTCTCGCTGATTACGTTGATATCCTCGAGCGGAAAATCGATGCCCGCCTCGTGGGCGATGGCTATCAGGTGCAGCACCGAGTTGGTGCTTCCGCCCAGGGCCATATCCACCATGAAGGCATTCTGTAAAGCCTCGCGGGTAACGATACCCCGCGGGCAAGCGTTCGATTTCAGCAGCTCGATGACTTGCCTTCCGGTCTCGCGAGCTAACGCGACACGCCTGGCATCGACCGCCGGTATGGTGCCGCTGCCGGGCAGCGACATGCCGAGCGCCTCGGTGAGGCAATTCATCGTGTTGGCGGTGAACATGCCGGCGCAGCTGCCGCAGCCTGGGCAGGCGAAATGCGCCATCTCATCGATCTCTTCCTCGCTCATTTCACCGACCTTCACTTTGCCCACTGCCATGAACATAGTATTCAAATCGATCTTCTCGCCTGGTCCGCCGCCGTAGCGCCCGGCGAGCATCGGCCCGCCGCTTATGAATATCGAAGGTATGTTCAGGCGCATGGCCGCCATCAGCATGCCCGGTATTATCTTATCGCAGTTGGGAATGAACACCAGCGCGTCGAAGGCATTGGCCTGCGCCACGATCTCCACCGAGTCGGCGATCAGCTCGCGGCTGGGCAGGCTGTACTTCATTCCCAGGTGTCCCATCGCAATGCCGTCGCAAACGCCGATGGTGTTAAACTCGAAAGGCGTGCCGCCGGCGCTGCGCACGCCGCCTTTAGCGGCATCGGCTATCGACCTGAGATGAACATGCCCCGGCACAACCTCGTTGAAGCTGTTGACGATACCGATGAACGGCTGGTCCAGCTCGCGGTCGGTCAAGCCCATCGCGTAATAGAGCGACCGGTGCGGCGCGCGCGCGACCCCCTTCTTTGCTGCATCACTTCTCACTATCGATTTCCTTCCAATCCTTATAAGAAAAGGGGAAAGGGATTATTCGGAAAAGGTATCATAGCGCCAATCCATTGTCAAGGAGAATTGGCTACGCCCACTAGCTGAGCGATGTCCTCAACGCCCTCGCGCTGCATATAAGCGATGATGCCGTCGAGAACCTCCAGCGGGGCGGCGGGATATACCATCATGCCGGTGCTCACCCATATCGCGCTCGCGCCCGCCATGATGAACTCGATGGCGTCCTCCGCGCGCACGATGCCGCCCCCGCCGATCACCGGTATCGATACCGCTTGCCGTACGCGGTAGACCATATACAGAGCCACCGGCTTGATAGCCGGGCCTGAGAGCCCTCCGGTACCGCCGCCGAGGAACGGCCTCTTCGCCGCGATGTCGATGGACATGCCGCGCAGCGTGTTGACCAGCGACACGGCGTCCGCGCCCTCCGCCTCGACCGCGCGCGCGATCTCGGCGATATCTGTCACGTTGGGGCTCAGCTTCACGATGACGGGCAACGCGGTGTGCCCTCTCACTGCTTTCGTTATCTCGGCGGCATCGCGCGGGTCTGTGCCGAACTCCATGCCGCCGCGAGCTACATTGGGGCAGCTGATGTTCACCTCGATGCCGCCGACACCCACGACCTCGTCCAGCCGCCACGCCAGCTCGGCGTACTCCTCGGCGCTCTCCCCGGCGATGTTGACGATGACCGGGACGTTCCACCCGGCCCACACGGGTGTCTTATCCTTGATCAAGGCTTCGATGCCGATGTTCTCGAGGCCGACGGAGTTGAGTATCCCTGAAGCGGTCTCGCATATGCGCGGCTGGGGGTTGCCGGCGCGGGGCTTGAGCGTGGTGCCCTTGCAGACTATCGCTCCCAGCCTGTCGATATCCACCATCCCGGCGTACTCCGTGCCGTAGCCGACGGTCCCCGAAGCGACGATCACCGGGCTCTTCAATTCGAGAGTTCTCTCTTTATCAGGGGCGATACGTACCGCAAGCCTCAATCGACATGCCTCCTGTTTGCTTACCCTATGATACTCTTTCCACATACGCCGTTCAACCCGTCGAGCAGCGCCGCGTTCAGCCGGAATCACGCGGCCGCAACATCCCGGTGCAACCGTGCGAACACGACAGAAACCCCGAGGGAGTCCGGAGGGAATCTTACTCTGGCGGGGGACTACAAGGGTGTCCCCTCATTTTAAGAATCACCCGGTAGGGGCGAACCTATGTGTTCGCCCTATCTCAAATTTAAATGGGGGATTACAGGAGGTTGGATAACAAAATCAATACACTACTTAACACGCGATCGAGCTTCGCAAGGCTTGCATCGAGTGGTATAATATTGCATCTATCACCGACTTAAACGATCGACTCAAACGCCGGATATCGACGCAAGATAAGCGCTACAGGAGGTTGCCATGCCTGAGGTTACAGTATGCACAGTATGCGGTGGAACGGGCAAAACAGAGAGCAAACGCGCCAGGGACTCATCCGATGAGGCCGCCATCTTCCTCCTGTGCCGGACATGTAACGGCTCCGGCTGGGTTACCACCCCCGCAGAGGGAGAGGAAGCCGGATACGCGAAGGGGCCGATAGACGTAAAGGCCGAGATAAACGCTATAGACTCGAATATCAGGAGCGGCGACCTGGCCCCTTACCTGAAACTACTGATAAGGCTCATAGACGAGCGCTTTCCGCTGAAGCGCGACGAATGACGGCATAGAGACGACACATATCCGCAAACGCTGTCGCGACATCGACACCGGCAGCCCCCCGCCTGATCGAAAACAAAACCCTCGATCCGCCGCCTATTTGAAGCTCAACTATCCTGTGCTATACTTTACCGAGAGTGCCAGCGTAGCTCAGTGGTAGAGCAGCGGTTTCGTAAACCGCAGGCCGTCGGTTCGAATCCGACCGCTGGCTCCATTACGTGGGGAGGCGAACATTGAGCAAACTGCTGGACAAGCTGGAGAAGACATCCAAGGGCAATTCCAGGTCCATAGGATTCGTGTCGACCGCCGCGGGGTCGAAGGCCGCAAACATGGTTATCATCGTATCCATCGATAAGGGCGATGCCGCAGCCGCCGGCGCCGCGAAGGAATACGCCGACGCGCTCCTGCTATCCGACCGCGCCGACGCGGGCCGCATTTCCACCGGTAAGACACAACTTCCGTGGGGCGCAGCCGCCGCCGAAACGAACGCAGGGCAAATATCGAAGATGAAGGAAGGCGGCTGCGATTTCATCGTGATCGATGCCGAAAGCTCGCCTCCGTCGATACTGCAAGCAGAGAAGCTCGCCCGCATCATCGAGATAGACCCTTCGATGCCGGACGGCCCGATACGCGCCGTCTCGCAACTGCCAATCGATGTGATTCTAATCGGAGGCGAGGCGGACGCCTCGATAAAGCGGCTGATAGCCTGCCAGCACGTATCCAACCTCACGTCAAAGCACCTGCTGGCCCGTTCGCCCCTCGACGTCTCGCCGGAGTACGTCAGGGAGCTGTGGGAGACGGGCGTCGCCGGCGTGGTGGTACGTGTAACGGGCGACACAAAAGACGCGCTCGCCGGCCTGAGGCAAGCGGCCGACGCACTCCCCACGTCGCGCAGGAAGAAGACGGGCAAGGCCGGAGCCTCACTGCCGTTTGCCGCCTTCTCCGAGGTACAGGACGAGGAGCCGGAAGAGGACGAGTAGGCGTCTCCAACCGAAATGAAAGGAGCCACCAATCATCCTTTTGCCCGATGCGGTGTTCCTCACCCAGCCGAGATCGAGAAATAGTTGGAGGTGAAGAAACACCTTCAAAAGCATCGAGGCGACCAGCTTGCAGGGTGGGCTCTGTCCGCCAGTCGTAAAAAAACTGCTCTTCCGAATGCATCCAAGTGACGTCGCCCCTAGGGATGCGGGGTTATAGCAACAATTGTGATCCGATCTTTATCGGGGCCATAGTACCAGAATATCCGATAAGCCGCCGGGGTTTTCTGCTCAGCATAGGACTCAAAAATCTTCTCGCCCGTCGGCCCCTTAAGGCTGGAGAACTCGTGCGTGCGCAGACCGGGATAACGAGGGTTCGACGCAATAAGCTGAAAGGTCTTTTTAACGGCTTTGTATCTCTTCGCCTGCGAGTGGTCGGCTTTTAAACGCATGAACTGCGCCCTCGCGGTGTCCGTCCAGAAAATCTCAAACATCGCGCGATGTCCTAGAGTTCTTTCGGATTCACCCTGGAGACCTTACCCTCGCCCGCCTCCTTGATGCCTTTCCGCACCAGATCGGAGGCTTCCCGGTTAGTGTACAGCCATAGCTCCGCCGCCGGGATATCCGCCAGCGGCTGCAATAGTATCTCTCCGCGGTTGCTCTTGAGCACGCGCACCCTGTTCAAGTCCCCCAGCGCAGCGCCGAGGGTCAGGCGCTTTCGCTCGTCCACCCTTCGCACATCGATCTCAACGAACTCCTCATCCACTATATGAACCGTTGCTTTCATCTCTATCACCTCCCGGCTGCGAGCCCCATTATACCATCCGTCCCATTGTGGGTCAATGGGTATTTCCCACATGCTTGTATTTATCGATGTACGCTCAGAACTTACAGTCAATAATTCCCATGTCATTCTGAGGTAGCCCTGGAACCGAAGAATCTCGTGCAGATTTGTAACGGGCTACACAAAAGACGCGCTCGCCGGCCTGAGGCAAGCGCTAGACGTGCTGCCCCCACGTCGCGCAGGAAGAAGACGGGCAAGGCCGGAGCCTCACTGCCGTTTGCCGCCTTCTCCGAGGTACAGGACGAGGAGCCGGAAGAGGACGAGTAGACGCGAGGTGGTGGTGAGG
>JAYEHL010000133.1:0-12700 GCA_034659515.1 Chloroflexota bacterium
TGCCGGGGTACGGCGTAGTGAGAGACCAGGTTAAATAATCCAGCAATCCTTCGTCGACCAGCTTTCCGGCGAACCCCAAGGTATTGGTGGTTTTAGCCATATCCTCGTACATCAGCCTGCCGTTATCCTCCCACGCATTAAACGCCATGAAGAGGCCGAACACCTTGATGCCGTATTTCTTAAACATGCGGGCCGCCTCGCGGACCTGCTCCAGCGTCACGTGTTTCTTGATGCCTTCGAGCGTCTCCTGGTTCCCGCTCTCGATACCGATGAACACCAGCCAGCAACCGGCTTGAGCCATTTTTGCCACCAGTTGCTCGTTCAGGTTGTCCACTCTCACCTGCACCTTCCAGGCGATGTCCAGCTTCCTGCCGATAAGCTCATCACACATGGCGATGGCCCATTCCTTCGAAGCGTTGAACTCGTCGCACTGGTCGTAGTATTCCCTGACATGAAATTCGCGCACCATCAGCTCGATCTCGTCCGCAACGTTCGAGGGGGTACGTAACCTGATCCAGGGCTTGATCAGCTTCCACACCGGGTTCGAGCAGAAGACACAGTTGTACGGACAGCCCCTGGAGGACATGATGTCCGACTCCGGCCTTTTCCTAGTGACATAGTAGCCGGGATATTTAGTCATATCGATCAGATCCCTCGCGGGGAACGGTATGTCATCGATATTACCGACAAGCGATTGCGGAGGGTTGTGCACTATGCTCCCGTTATCCCTGTAAACGATACCATTCACCGTTCGCCTATCGGTACTCGTGAGCAGGTTGTAAAAGACGATCTCCCCCTCACCCCTGACGACGTAGTCCGCCATCGAGCGCTCAAGCGCATCCTCCGACACGGCCGTCGGGTGTGGGCCCCCATATACCACCATCATTTCGGGGCTTGTCTGCTTAACCTCGTTTATCAGTCTGTATGCGCCACCGGCGGCCGGAGTGGTGGACGAAATGCCCAAGACATCCGGGGCGAATTCCCTTATTTCTTCAAGCGTCCTAGCATAGCCCAGGCGAAAGCCGTCCGTCACCTTTATCTCGACGCCATTCATCCTTTCCCTGAGGTAAGACGCGATGTACAGTATGCCCAGCGGCGGATATAGATACTCCACGCCACCTGTGTGTCCTCGACTCAATTTCGGGGCCAGTACGAGCTGTACCTTCACTTATGACTCCTAATGCCCGTGCCTCATTCGGTGAATCAAATAGTTGTCTACTATCTTAATAACATATTTCGCCGCCATTTCAAAGTCCTCGGGGTGCCTGACCACATGCCGGATATTCTGCAGCCACCATCTCGGGTTGAAATACAACGAGCGATAGGCCATCATGCGAACCCGGTCCAAATCCTCCGGGCTGAGAGCATCTGTGCCGGCCACCGCCTGGTATTGGTACAGCGATCGCCAGTCCGCGCTGCTTTCCGCTTTTGCGCCATATACCGATTCGAAAAGTTTCGTTCCAGGATAGGGCGTAGCCACATTGAACTGGGCACCGGTGGGAAGGGTGCGCCGCACGAAATCGATCGTCTCGCGCACTGTATCCCAGGTCTCGCAGGGGAGCCCCATGATAAAGCTGCAATAGACCTTGATCCCTGCCTTCTTAGCCCATAGGATGGCATGCTCCGCCTGTTCGATGGTTGAACCCTTCTCCGCTTTATCGAGAACGCTCTGGCTGCCCGACTCCACGCCGAAAGAAACGCCGCGGCACCCGCCGCGATACATCGTGGCAAGCAACCCTTTATCCACGAGTTCGACGCGAGTGTTGCAATACCACTTGACCTCCAGGTCGTTATAGCTGATACCCCTCGCGATATCAAGCACCCGCCGCCTGTCGATCGTGAAAGTCTCATCAAAGAACGAGACGGTCTTTATACCGTAGTTCTCCCGCAGGTAGCGCAGCTCTTCCAGTATGCCCGCTGCGTTGCGCTTTTTCCATTTCGTACGGGCAACCGTGCAGAAAGTACAGCCATAAGGACAACCCTTGCTGGTATACATGATGGTGAACGGCTTCCCCGCTGGCGTATTTATGAAGTAATTATCGAAGCAGGCCAGCAGATCATATGCAGGAATAGGCAGCGAGTCGTAATCGTCAACCGGCGCAGCATCCTCTGTAACTGCGATGCGCTCCCCCGTGCGATATGCGATGCCGGTAACATCGGCTAGGCTTGTATTCCCATCCAGCGCATCGATAAGCTGAGGCGTCACCGTCTCATATTCATGGCGAACGTATACATCCAGCTCGGGCACCCCGGCGATCACCTGCTCGGGCAACGAGTGCAGCGTCCAGCATATGCCGATCGTGACCGCATGCGGATGTAATTTTTTCGATAGTACGGCCGTCTTCATATCATGATCGAAAGTGGTGGGAGTGAAACGAAAAACGAGCGCGTCGTACTGAGGCGATTCCAGCTTCGCCGACAAACGATGGTAGTCCAGGTTATCGCCATTGGCATCGATCAGCGACACATCGTGCCCCTGCTCACGCAGCAGGGCACCGATCTGGAGCAAGCTGTAAGGAGGCAGCACGGAGTAGCGCTCGGTGATCTCGCAGCGCTCTTCTCTGATCACCGGTACTCCATCGGATCGCGGTGGGTTGATCAGGAGAACCTTAATCCGAACTCCTTTTTCTAGCAGTTATGGTATAACATGCGCCAAACATGTTCACTCCAGGTAATCGACTGAAGAGGCTTTCAACATAATAAGCCAAATCTTCCGCCTTTATCATTACAGGTATGTAAGGGCAGAACCCATCCATATGTATATCTCGAATCTCAAAACCGTTATTGATGAGCCTTTGCTTAATTGATGGTACGGTAAATATCCTCTCCTGAGCGTAGGAGACCACTTCGCCAGTTCTTGGATTTTCCAACTTTGTGTATAATCCCCCTCTCTCAGATCGAGCTCTCCTACATTGCAGATATACGTAGGGATTTAATGCATTCTCATCGACAATAATCAGTTTACCGCCGGGTTTAAGATGCTCATATGAAAAGCGCAAGAAACGTTCAGCTGGATCGATGTGCGAGATCGACTGCTTCGCATAAATTACATCGAAGGCCCCCGATACATCGAAAATAGACCCCGGCCAAAAGGTGACAGCAATGGGTTCACAAAGTATACCTCTATACAAATCAAGCCTCTTACTGGCTATATCTAATCGTTCTTCTACCAAATCCACCCCGATCACTTTCGCACCTAATATGCCACACAGTATTGATTCCGTGCCAAGGCCACAGCCTGCATCAAGAATATCTGTACCAATCCCGATTGAACTCACAAGAGAGCCGATTCTATAGCGGTAGCTATTCTGAATATGGCGAAGACGCTTCTTGTCAACATTCATTAAATATCCGTAATAGTGCCTCAAGAGATATAGCTCTCTTTCGCTGCTGCGATTAGCACACATCTCTAATTCTTTCGGCAGGATCTGCCAGAAGTACCTAACCTTCTCAAGTGCATCTGGTATATCACGTACCCTTTTAATTTCTATTGAGTCCATCTCTCTCCACACGTGTACAACTAAATAAGTCTATCTTCCATGCTTCATTCTTAATTATAGGACTCCAACTGGCGCTACCGCGCCTCACTCAGAACCTTATTATAGAATCGATAATGCTTTTCGGCCATGACCGCCGAGGTGAATTCGGAGCGAACCCGCTGACAGCCCGCCTCGGCCAGACGCTCCCGCTGCACGCTATTATCGAGAAGCGCCCGGATGTAATGCACAAGTTTATCGACGTCGCCTGATTCGAACAGCAGGCCGCTTTTCCCGTGCTCGATTATCTCGTCCACCGCACCCACGTTGGAGGAGATGCACGCCACCTTCATCGCCATCGCCTCGAGCAGGCTGATAGGCAGGTTCTCATAGTAAGAGGGAAGTACGAAAGCGGACGACACTTTATAGAGCCACGGCAACCGGTCATTGGGAACGAAGCCTAAGTAAGTATATCTGTCCTCGCCGATACCGTTGCGTTTCAACAGATCGAACAGCAGCTTCTCCGAACCGCGTCCGGCAAAAACAAAATGGGCATTCGCGTCCTTGAGACGGGCCATGGCCTCTACAAAGAGGTTCAAGCCTTTGCGCGCCACCAGCCGCCCGACGTAAAGCACCACCGGCCCTTTACCCCTCAACTGTGGAAACCTGTTATAAGGATCGCCTGTACGATCATAATCAAAAACCTCCATATCGATACCGTTATGGATCGGCTCGATATCGGCTTTGCAGTGATATTCATCCCGCAGCATCCCGGCGAACCTGCGGGACACGGTGAGCAAATGCCTCGTCCTCCTCAGATAAACACCTTCCATAAATCTTATATACGGATAAGCGACCAGCGACAATTTCTCCGATGTCGCCAGAGAGAAGAAGTTCTTGTTTACGTCCAGAAACCCTTTCACCTGGCCTTCGATGGTAGTATGGACAGTGGCTATCGAGGGAATACTCAATGGTTTGAATTTCAAATAGATATCAGGCATATTCACCGAATTGGCTGCGTGTATAAGATCATATCGATATAAGCGGTGGTACTCGGGCAGCTGCCTGAACACGCTCCACTGAAAAGCGAAGTTGTAGATGAAGTCGTCACTGGCAATCGAGATATTGTGCAACTTGATGCGATTACCGAAATATTCGAGAACTTTTTCTCGATCGTAGTCTCTCCCTCGCGCGGGAGTGAAAACGTGAATGTCCATATCCTCGCGGCGGGACAGCTCCCTCACCAAATGCATGGAATAGATTCCCACTCCTCCTATCGGAGGGAAAAACTCGGGAGCAAGGAAAGCAAGTCTCATTTAAACCTTTTCCCCACCAGCGTCCGGCCGATGCGCCATCCCGCCTTTATCGAGCCAAGTTTGCTGACTGTGGCCCGCCTTCTATAGTGAATAGGGACCTCGCCGATGCGGTAGCCCCGCCTAGCAACCTCGATCAGCATATTAGCCTCCAGCTCGAATCCGACGGCGTCCAGATCGAAGCTTTTTATGACTTCCCGCTTGAATCCCCAGAATCCTGTGCAGAGATCGCTCACCCGCGTCCCGTACAGGATGTTGGCCATGAATGCGAGGAGATGGTTGCCGACGAGGTTTAGTCTCTTTATCGACCCCTTTTCCAAACGCCCCTTCAATCGGGAACCCAGGACGACATCGCAGCCGCCCTCCAATAATCTCAACATGCTCGGGATGTACTCGGAGGGATACGTGTAATCGGCATCCAGCATGAAAACGAAATCGCCGTCGACCTGTGCGAAGGCGGTGCGAATCGCTCTGCCCTTCCCTCGATTGGGCTCAAGGATCACCCGGGCTCCCTTCGCCGCGGCGATCTCGGCGGTTTTGTCCACGCTTGCGTTATCAACGACCAGAATATCGACGCCATAGCCCATCGCTTCGATCTCGCCGACGGGTACCTCATCGATGACCTTGACTATCGACTCTTCCTCATTGAGGGCTGGGAAGACCACGGAGACCTGCTTCACGAACCTCCTATCGCCTCATGTAGAAATCTCATATAGCCTTTCAACCGAGTCCCAAGCGTCGAAAGATATCATCTACATGCCGTACAAAGTACTGGTAGTTGAATATATCTGAAAGCTCCTTTTCGGACAACTGCTTCAAGACATCGCGATCCTCTTTAAGGAGATCCAAAAAGTCGATATCTTCCTTCCACGATTTCATGGCGTTTCGCTGCACTATGCTGTAAGCGCGCTGCCGGCTCAGGCCCTTGTCGATCAGGGCAATCATCACGCGCTGCGAGAACACAAGCCCCCGCGTAACTTCGATGTTGCGCTTCATGTGATCGGGGTAGACCCGCATATCTTTTGCGATATATTTGAATAAGTGGAAGATATAGTTCAGTACCAGGCACGAGTCGGGCAGGGTGATGCGTTCGTTGGAGGAATGGCTGATGTCGCGTTCGTGCCATAGTGCAACGTTCTCCATCGCCGTTATGGAATGCCCTCGGACCAGCCTCGCAAGGCCGCAGATGCGCTCGCAAAGCTCAGGGTTGCGCTTGTGCGGCATGGCCGACGATCCCGTCTGACCCTCTTCGAACGGCTCTTCGACCTCCAGCGTCTCCGTCCTCTGAAGCCCCCTGATCTCGAAGGCGAACTTCTCCAGCGAGCTGGCGATCAGGGCCAGCGTAGTCACGAACTGTGCATGCCGGTCCCGCTGCAGAACCTGGTTCGATATCGGAGCAGGCTCAAGCCCCAGTTTGGCGCACGCGATCTTTTCGACTTCGGGCGTCACCGTGGCATACGTCCCGACCGCGCCGGATATCTTGCCGACAGCGATCGACTTCCGCGCCTCGGCCAGGCGACGCTCGTGGCGCTTCATCTCCTCCACCCACACGGCGAGCTTCAGCCCGAACGTCGTCGGCTCGGCATGCACGCCGTGCGTGCGCCCCATCATAATGGTGCGCTTGTGCGCCACCGCCTGCTTCTTCAATATGCCGATTATCTCATCGACATCCCTGGCGAGCAGGTCAGCGGCCTCCACCAGCTGCAGGCTCAGCGCGGTATCCATAACGTCCGAGGAGGTAAGGCCGAGGTGTATGAAGCGACTCTCCTCGCCGAGGCTCTCGGACACCGCGCCGAGGAACGCGGTCACGTCGTGATGAGTGCGCTTCAATATCTCATCGTAACGCTTGCCGTTGAAGCGCGCCTTCTTTATCAGCGGTATGGCATCGCCAGGAATGACTCCCAGCTCGGCCCAGGCCTCACAAACCGCGATCTCCACCTTGAGCCACTTGTCGAATTTCGACTTATCTGTCCAGACCTTTTTCATCTCGGGCCTTGAATATCGTTCGATCATGATAACTTTTCCCTTTACTAGTTTCCAATAAAAATTACTTAGAGCCCTCGGAGAGCTTCCTGCGATATTCCTTGTACGCCGATTTGATCTTATCATCCTTGAGGGCAAGAATCGATGCAGCAAGAAGAGCAGCGTTCTTCGCACCATCGACGGCGACGCAGGCGACCGGAACGCCGCCGGGCATCTGCACCATAGCATACAACGCGTCCACACCACCGAGCTTGCTCGTGGCCAGCGGCACGCCGATAACGGGCAGCAACGTCCATGCCGCCACGACGCCCGCCAGGTGCGCCGCGCCGCCGGCACCGGCGATTATGATTTCGATGCCGCGCTGCTCCGCCGAGAGCCCGTACTCCCGCACCTTCTCCGGCGTGCGGTGCGCCGAGATGATCGAGACCTCGTACTCGATTCCAAGCTGCGCCAGTGTATCGAGCGCCGGCTGCATCAGCGGCTCGTCCGTTTTGCTTCCCATCATAACGCCAACTACTGACATATCGACTCTCCAATCCAGGGATCAAGAATATGCAGGTCTGCTCCCCATCAGAGCCCAGCAGACACAACCCCATAAAAGATCGCTTTTCTTAACCACCGTATAGCAAAAACGCGGGGACAGGGTAAATAGCTTCAGTAAAATACGGCCTACCTCGAGGCCGGGCATCAACTCCGAATCTACAGCCCTCTGGTAACCGCGCAGATCGATCGTGTCCTTCCTGAGCGTATCCGCGATCACCGGCGCCGCGAGCTGCGCGCTTCTGATAGCATAGTATATGCCCTCGCCGCTCAGAGGATGTATCAGTCCGGCTGCGTCACCGAGCAACAGCACGCCGCCGCGCTGGATGGCGCTCCCCCTTCGACGCATCGGCATGAGGTGGCCGCTGAAGTCGATGACCTCGTGCTCGCCGAACTGTTGCAGGATACTCTCCAGGTAAGACTTGAACCTCTTCGAAAGTTGAGCGGGGCCGGTCACACCTACGGATAGATGCTGCCGTTTAGGAAAGACCCATCCGTACCCGCCAGGTATCTGCCCCAGGTCTACGCCGATTAGGGAATCCCAGTCGGACAAGATGTTTTCTTCAACGGAGACCTCCGCCTCGAGGGCAAGCTCCACTACGGCATCCTTCATCAATCCCGTGTTAGACGCCACCATTCCACTTGCCCCGTCGGCTCCGGCGACGATTCTTGCTGTAAAATCCCCCTTTTTTGTAACGACCCGGACATGTTCACCTGAAGTATCGAGGCTCTCGGCACGCACGCCATCGATGACCACCGCGCCCGCCTCCTGAGCCTTCTGCGCGAGCAGGTAATCGAAATCCCTGCGCATAACCGAATGTACAAACGGGTCCCTGTACCGTTTTATGCAATAATCATTGAGCTGGTACGAAATCCTCATGCCGTAGGCTATACTCTGTGTAACCTCATCGATATCGAAATCGAGCAACTCGGCGGCGCGAAAGGTCACCCCGCCGGCACAGGTCTTGTTCCGCGGCAGTCTCTCCTTTTCCAGGATAAGCACCGGCACTCCACGGCGGGCAAGCTCGTAGCCCAGCGTTGTTCCGGAGGGGCCGGCACCTATTATCACGACATCGTAGCCGTCCACTAAACGACCTCCCTCGCCCCTATATCACGGCGATAGTGGCACCCGTCGAAATGGATACGCGAAATGTTGCTGTAAACCCGATCCCGCGCTTGAGCGATATCCTTCCCCGTAGCGACCACGGTGAGCACCCGCCCGCCGTCGGTGCATATCACACCGTCATCAGACCTGGTTCCGGCGTGAAACACCAATATCCCGTCATCGACACTGTCCAGCCCGGCGATAGGAAAGCCCGTCTCATACTCGCCGGGGTAGCCGCCCGACGCCAGTATAACGCCGACACACGCCTCGTCCCTCCATCGTATATCGATATCACCCAAGCGATCCTCGACCACGGCAAGCATGATCTCCGCCAGATCGCTATCGAGGCGCGGCAGCATCGCCTGGGTCTCGGGGTCGCCGAAGCGGCAATTGAACTCCATAACCTTCGGCCCGTCACTCGTCACCATCAATCCGGCATACAGAACGCCCTTGTACAGACAGCCCTCCGCGGCCATCGCCCGCACCGCGGGGTCCAGCACCTCACGCTTGACCCTATCGATCATGTCCGGACCGAAGAAACCCGGAGGGCTATAGCTTCCCATGCCGCCAGTGTTCGGCCCTGCATCGTTATCGCCGACACGCTTGTAATCGCAGGCGGGCACCATCGGAACCACGGTGACACCGTCGGTGAAGGCCAGCAGGCTCACCTCCGTGCCAACGAGGCACTCTTCGATGATGACACGATCGCCCGCCGCGCCGAATACGCGATTCTCCATGATATCGGAGAGGGCCGACAGCGCTTCATCGATAGAGTTGGCGACGATCACGCCCTTGCCCGCAGCCAGGCCGTCGGCTTTGACAACGATAGGGGAGAACTGCTTATTTACATAATCTTGCGCCTCCTCATACGAAGAGAAACTACGGCTTTTTGCGCATGGGATGCCATACTTCTGCATCATATCCTTGGAGAAGACCTTGCTCGACTCGATCCGCGCCGCAGCCCGCGACGAGCCGAAAATCGGGAGGCTGCGGCTTTGGAATAAATCGACGACACCTTCCGAAAGAGGCGACTCTGGCCCGACAACGGTGAGGTCGATATTCAGCCTCTGCGCGACGGAGGCAAGGGATTCTAAATCGGTGGGTTTTATATCGAGCGTTTCGGCAATTCCGGCGATACCTGCATTGCCTGGAGCGGCGTATATATGCGATACCTTGGGGCTCTGAGCCAGTTTCCAGACCAGAGTATGCTCCCGAGCCCCGTTGCCAACGACTAATACCTTAAGCAACTATCTCCTCCATTGAATCATGGCTTGCTGCTTGTAAAGATGCGACGCTGCGCAGCGCCTGGCCTTAGACCCGATATGTCGACCTGCTTCACACCCACAGAACGCCACGGGTTGTAATCAGCGGTTGCAAAATTCACGAGGCAAATTTGCGAGGTAAAGTAATCCCACCCATCCAGCCATATAGATGATGCTATAGCGCACCCCCTTTAAAGCTAGATACCCTCTTTCTTAAACATCTCGGCCTGCAGAGGATCGAGCTTCTGAATCAGCTTCGTCAGCTCAGCGACGTGTTCCTTCTCCTCGTCACGGATATGAGATAAAACCTTCTTGGCATGCTCGTCTTCGATTGTATCTACATGCTCCTGGTATTGATTGATAGCCTGAAGCTCCCCAATCAAGTCCTCCCTCAACATCTCGAGGTCTATCTCAGTAGGATTTTCCTCTTCGTAATCGGATTCGTAAGCCATTCGATAGCCTCCTTACACCTTATTCCCATTCTATAGTCGACGGCGGCTTGGAGGAAATATCGTAAACCACGCGATTTACCTCCGGCACCTCGTTGACGATGCGATTGGATATCTGCGCCAGCAGATCGTACGGAAGCCGCGCCCAGTCCGCGGTCATCGCATCGTTGGATGTGACTGCACGAACGGCGATGAGATATCCGTAAGTACGGAAGTCGCCCATCACACCGACGCTCCTCGTATCAGTTAGAACTGCAAAGCTCTGCCACAGCTGATCGTAGAGATTCGCCTTCTTTATCTCATTCATCACGATCCAGTCGGCGGCGCGCAGTATCTCAAGCTTCTCCTTTGTAACCTCCCCGATAACCCTTATCGCCAGCCCCGGCCCGGGGAACGGCTGACGCCAGACCATTTCCTGCGGCAAGCCGAGCGCCGCCCCCACCTCTCTAACCTCATCCTTAAATAAATAACGTAGCGGCTCTATAAGCGAGAACGTCATGTTGGATGGCAGACCGCCCACATTATGATGCGTCTTTATCTTCACCGCAGCCCTGTTCTCCGACGTCACGCTCTCTATCACGTCCGGATACAGCGTGCCCTGCGCCAGAAAATCCACCCGCCCAAGCTTGGCAGCCTCCTCCTCGAAGACGTGAATAAACTCCTCGCCGACCAGAATGCGCTTTCTCTCCGGATCGATGACATCCTTGAGGCGGCCAATGAACCTGTCAGTAGCATCGATATAAATAATGTTCATCTTTAAGTTACGCCCAAAGGCGCTGATGGTGCGCTCGGCTTCATCGCGACGCAACAATCCGTTGTTAACGAAAATGCAGGTCAATTTATCGCCGATAGCGCGATGGATCAGCGCTGCCGTCACGGCGGAATCGACGCCGCCCGAGAGGGCGCATATAACCCTTCCATCTCCAACCTGATTCCTTATACGCTCGATGCTTTCGGCGATAAAGCTGCCCGCCGTCCAGTTCCCGCCGCACCCGCAAACATTGTAGAGAAAATTTCGCAGTATATCCTTCCCGTAAGGTGTATGCGCCACCTCCGGATGGAACTGCAAACCGATGATGCCTTGCGCATTGCCTATAGCAGCTATAGGTGAATTCTCTGTATAACCGAGGGCACCGAACCCCTGCGGCATCTCGACGATCTCGTCACCATGGCTCATCCATACAGGCATGGATTGCGGCAGCCCTTCGAAGATGGGCGATCCCACCGCCGACTGATGCAAAATTGCATGCCCGTATTCCCGCTTAACGCTGGGCTTCACCTTGCCGCCCAGCTGATGGACCAGAACCTGCATACCATAACATATACCCAGTATAGGTAGATGGCTTTCATATACATGAGCAGGGGCAAGAGGCGACGCCTCTTCGTACACGCTGGCGGGACCGCCGGACAGAATTATACCTCTCGGTTTTATCGCGGCGATCCGTTCCCAGGGAGCATTATACGGCAATAACTCGCTGTAGACCTGGCACTCGCGAACCCTCCTTGCGATGAGCAGGCTATACTGAGAGCCGAAGTCGAGCACCACCACCGCCTCGCGCTCCGCCTCCGGGGCCTTACCCTCAACCGGGCGTTCACCGGCCTTCTCTTTGGCAATCTCCAGATACGCAGAGACTTCCAGATCATCGCTTGTGGTTACCCGAAAGCTTTCTTCTCTACGCTCCATAGCTGACTCGTTCCTCGACCACAGCTTATCATTATGGTATACTTGCGTCAAGATGGAGCAGCAGATTCAGAGGGCTATCCGCATCCTCAAAGAAGGTGGCATTGTCGCCTTCCCAACCGATACGGTCTACGGGCTCGGCGCAAACGCCTTCGATGAAGACGCTGTGCTCAAAGTCTATATTGCCAAGGCGAGGCCGCGCAACTTCGCCCTGACGCTGCTGCTGGCCGATACATCCCAGATAAAGCTCGTAGCTCAGGATGTCCCTAAGATAGCGTGGAAGCTGGTTCAGCATTTTATGCCCGGCGGACTGACCCTGGTCCTAAATAAATCGCTGGCGGTATCGAATATGATAACAGGGGAGGGCAACACCGTAGCGGTGAGGATACCGAACCACCCCGTGCCGATCGCCCTGGTCAGGGGTTTGGGCTCCCCCATAACCGGCACCAGTGCTAACATCAGCGGCGAGCCCAGCCCGGTGAACGCCGAAGAAGCCTATAAACAGCTCCGACGGAGAGTGGACATGATAATCGATGGCGGCCAGTGCGCAGGCGGGGTAGCGTCAACCGTATTGGACATCACCACCGACCCGCCCACCCTTATCAGGGAGGGCGCCATCAAACTGGAGGACTTGTCCCGTGTATGCAGATGTCATATAGCTGTGAGCCCCCCCACGCCCGGGGCTCTTGCCTCCCCTCTCTCTACGAACTGGACACCAAACCCGATTCCCGGCCTGAATGAAATCGCTTCCATCTGGAAACCCCGGTACGGAAAGACATCACCGATCAACCTCCGCAGTAAACTGCAGAGCATTCTCGAAAAGTTTTCGTAAAGGAGGTTCAATGCATATCGCTATCGGCTGCGACCACAGAGGACTGAAACTTAAAACGG
>JAYEHL010000134.1:0-12700 GCA_034659515.1 Chloroflexota bacterium
CAAGCGCCTTTTTAGTTTTTATCACAGGCATCGGGCACGAAAGCCCGCGCGCATCAACTTCGATCATCGCATCCTCCTTCAATGCAGCAAACTCCGCTCCACTGGCATAAATTCTGTTCGAAAACCAGCGGCAATTGGTTGATTATGTCGATCACCCTGGTGGCCGGTGTGGCGTTGGCCATCTCACCCGCCGTGCGGTTGGCCCTGGCCGCGATTGCGGCTGCCTCGTGCGGCTCCAATCCGGCGTATATCAAAGCGGAGACCAGTCCGGTGATCGTATCGCCGGTGCCGCCGATGGCCTCTAAGACGGGCACGTGCGGCTCATTTATCGTCTCGATGATCTCCCCTTCACGGACGATGTAATCGACAGCTCCCTTGGACAGAAGCAGTTTGGCCGCATCCTTAAGTCGATACGCCTCGGCTGCCAGTTCCGGCGTCTGCGTCACATCAGCGTTGAACAGGTGTCTGGCGATGTACGCTGGGTGAGTCGCGCCGGGGTCGGCGAGGAACGCCATCTCGGTGGCGTCCGGTGTGAACACGTCGAATCGTGATGCCAGACCCGCCGCCTTGGCCGAGTACATCGATGCGGCGTCGGCTATCATGACCGGTTGCTTCGCGCATTTATCGACAGCCTCGCACAACCGCCTCGTCTGGGCCATGTCGGGCAGCCAGTAATGCAGCGCTAAAACACTTGGTGAAAGCTTTCCGATGCTGTGTATCAGGAAGTCGTATATCGCCCGGCTGCCGTCGCCGTCGCCGATATCGCCCGCGATTACGATGCGCGGCGCGTCGAGCTTTAAGTATCGTGTCACTGTCAGCGCGGCGCTGATCATGGCGCCGGTGCCCTGCGCGCAGGCGAAGCGTTGCTTATCGACGGTCAGGTAGTCGCCGTCCGCGGCGACCTCGCCCACCGTCAGCGGCAGGTTCTTATCCGGTATCGTTCCGGTTATCAGCATCATCATCGATCCTCCTGCCATATTTGCAGGCTCTCCTCCAGCGCGCGGTGCAGCATCGTCGCGCACAGAGTGAAGCCGATGTCCTTGGGCTGCGGAGCCTCGCCGATCTTTTTGCCGACCATCTGCGCGTGCAGATACGGGATGTCGGGGCAGCCGCCTCCGGATGTGTTCACAATGACTCCGGTCGCTTTCTCGAAAGTCAGCTTCATGTTGCCCGCCTTGACCATCGTCCAATCGCCGAAATCGGCCACCTTCACGATGTCGAGCAGCTCACCGACGCCCTCACCCAGCGGGACTATCTCCATGTAGTAAACGTCCTTCTCGCCGAACAGGCGCTCGATGCCCGTTCTCTCGACAAGGTTTATCTCCACCGCCAGGTCGCAGCCCTTGCGCAGCCTCGGCGGCGGTGCTACAAGCTTGACGATGTGCCCCGCTTTTTTCAGCACCTTCTCCGCCGCGAGGGCGGTCTGGACGTCGGCGAACAGCGCCAGTCCGCCGCCCTCGCCCGATATTTTTTTATCACGTTTTAAAAATACCAATTTTTATTTCCTTTTAAGCCTTTATTTTCTCGCGGAACAGAAATCCAAAAGCGATACATGTTATCAATCCTGCAACGACAGCCCATGGCCCCAGTGCGGACGGGCCATTGCCCGAACTTGCCAGCGTGAAGTTGTGCGCTACACCGGCACCGACGAGTAGTCCCAGAACGGTCATCGCGGCGTCGGTGTCGCCCTCGCCGCTCAACACAAGCTGGCGCAGCGGGCAGCCGCCGAGCTGCGTCGCGCCCAGTCCCACCAGCGTCATGCCGAAGAAGTTCCACAGGTGGTTGTCGTGAGACGCCGGTTGATCGACGAAGCTCAGCTTGAACAGGCTGTCGCTGAATCCGTAGGTAAGGATGAGGTTCACCAGCAGCGCCCCGAGGAACAGGCCGACTATCGCCTTGAACAGGTATGTATCGCGCACTAGGAACAGGTCGCGCCAGCCGCCGACGAAGCACATCCTCGTCCGTTGCGCGGCGACGCCGACGAAGAGCCCGACTGCCAGCGCGGTGATAATCGGAGCGAACTGCGAGCCGGGGCCGGATTCGCTGATGTTGAGGAAGCTTGGTTTGACTATCGCCATGATCAGCAGCCCGATCATGACAACGGGCATTATCCATCCCGACGCTGTCGGCATCTTGACCGAGCGTCCGAGGGTAAATCCTCGTTTCAACAGGAACACACCGATCAGAGCGCCGAAGGCCACGCCGACTAGGCCGGTTATCGCATTGAGGTCTCCACCTGCGAGACGAAGCAGCGCACGCACCGGGCAGCCCAGAAATACCAGGATGCCGATCATGACGAACATGCCCAAAAAGAAACGGGCCAGCGGGTTGGAACCCCCTCTAGCCCGAAATTCCTTGAAAGCGTATGCAGCGCCGAAGCTGCCTAAAACGAAGCCGAGTATCTCAGGTCTGAGATACTGTACGGCCGAGGCCTGATGCAGGCCCATCGCTCCCGAGATGTCTCTCAAGAAGCAGCCTACACATATTCCCATGTTCTGTGGGTTTCCCCACTTGACCAGTAACGCCGCCAGGATACCCATCGCCAGCGCGGAGGCAAAGATCAACATACCCGGCGTCATTATACGTGAAACACGCAAAACGCCCTCCTTTAATTAATTCTCGTTTTGTCTGTGAGAGCCACGCTCTCAAGCGCTTTGCCGCTCATGTTCGTCGGTTAAACATCGATCTCACCCCCTCTCCTGCCGATTTGCACTTTACTTTGGGGATTTTATATTGTCGATGGCGACGCTGTCAAGAAAAACCCGTTTGACAGGTTCGAGCGGGATGTGCTAAATTGCGTCCGCAATGGACAAGGGATTTCGCGGTCTTCCCAGCGTCGATAAGGTGCTCTCCGACGAGCGTATCGTGCGCCTCGACGAGGCATACTCTCATCCGACTGTGCTCCAGGCAGTTCGAGATTATCTCGGCGAGGTTCGAGAGCACATCGAGGTCGGCGATCCTGTCCCCTCATTCGACCGCGTTGTCGATGCGATATGCGCTCGAATTCACTCCATGGGAAAACCGAGCCTGCGTCCGGCCATAAACGCGACGGGCGTCATCCTACACACGAATCTTGGCCGTGCTCCGCTGAGCCGCGAGGCCTCGGCTGCGATGGAGGAGTGCGCCGGGAGCTTCGTCAACCTCGAGATCGACCTCGACAGCGGTAAGCGCGGCTCTCGGCAGGTGCACGTTGAATCGCTGCTGTGCAGGTTGACCGGAGCCGAGGCGGCTCTGGTCGTGAACAACAACGCCGCTGCCGTGCTGCTGGCTTTGAGCGCCGTCGCAAAACGGAAAGAGGTCATCGTCTCGCGCGGGCAGGCGGTGGAGATCGGCGGCGGCTTCCGCATCCCCGACGTCATGCGGCAGAGCGGGGCCAGGCTGATCGAGGTCGGCACCACCAATCGAACGTATCTGTCGGACTATGAGGAAGCGATAACCGAACGCACCGCCGCCTTGCTGCGGGTTCACTCCAGCAATTTCAAGGTAGTCGGCTTCGAACAGTCGGTATCGATCGAAGAACTCGTTCGCCTCGGAAGCGAAAATGATATTCCGGTGCTCGACGACCTCGGCAGCGGATGCCTTCTCGACACGACTCGCTTCGGGCTCGACCCCGAGCCGACGGTGCAGCACAGCATCGCCTCCGGCGTCGGTCTCGCCATGTTCTCTGCCGATAAGCTGCTCGGCGGGTCTCAGGGCGGCGTCATCGTTGGTCGCGAGGCCATGGTCGACAAATTGCGCAGGCACCCGCTGGCTCGGGCTGTGCGCGTCGACAAGATCGTGCTGGCCGGTCTGGCGGCGACGCTGCTTCATTATGTCAAGGGTGAGGCCGAGGACAAGGTTCCGGTGTGGCGCATGATATCGATGCCGCTGAGCGAGATCGAGGCGCGGTCTCGCACGTGGAGCGAGGCCCTCGGCGGATCGGCGTCGGTCGTCGAGGGCGAGTCGATGATCGGCGGCGGTAGCCTCCCGGGTGATACCCTTCCGACCTGCCTTGTGCGCATCAAAGTCAGGGGCAAGATTCAGAAGCTGGCAGGCGATATTCGCAAGGGAAGTCCCGTCGTAATCGGAAGGGTAGAAAGCAACAGCCTGTTTCTCGATCCTCGCACGGTGCTTCCCGAAGAGGACGAGGTCTTAGTCGCTCGCCTACGCGCCGCGTTGACGCAGTAAACCCCCAAACGCGCAAATCCCGCTTTCGATAATCGGCACGCGTCATTCACCGAATCGATTTTCTATTTCCGTATCGTTTGTTCCATCGTAACGTGTTGTGAATGGACCGTCGTGATTCATGGGAACGATCGATTTCGGTTTGTAAGTATCGTTAAATCCGTGTCGAAACGGTTATTAAAATCGCAGAATATTGGATATTTAAATTGACAGAGCTGCACACAATCGGTTATATTTATTTCGGTTTTTTATAATTCCTCGAGCTGTTTTACCTAAGTCTGGGTAGTGTAGATATGGTTGGCAGTCGGCAGGCTAATGCCTCGAGGGTGTGGAGGGAAATCTCCATGCCTCCCGTAGTTGGAAAGGGGAGTGTTTATTGAGTATATCTCAATTAAAGTAAAGGTCGGAGGTAGCTGATGGAATTAACTCGCAGAGGTTTCCTTAAATTATCCGGCGCCAGTACGGCCGGATTTGTTTTGTTAAGGGGACAGGGAGGGGGATGGAAAGGACAGGTATCGTCTTCTCCGATTCCGCTGCACAAGACGATCGGTGAGACGACTACGATTTGCTGCTACTGCGGCGTGGGCTGCGGCGCGGTCGCGGCTGCCGAGAACGGAAAGCTGGTCAATATCGAGGGCGATCCCGATCATCCCGTAAATCAGGGTTCGCTCTGCGCCAAGGGGCAGGCGCTGAGTCAGATGCGAATGGTCGATGGAAAGGATAATCCCGATCGTCTGACTAAACCCCTCTATCGCGCCCCTTACGCCAGTGATTGGCAGGAGGTGGACTGGGATTGGGCGATCGATACAATCGCCGAGAGAGTAAAGACGACCAGGGATGAAAACTGGCTCTCAACGATAGATGTCGATGGCACCACATATAACGTCAACCGCACGGATGCCATTTGCAACTTCGGCGGCGGCGAGCTGGACAATGAAGAGTGTTACCTGCTGGTAAAGATGGCTCGCGCGCTTGGACTTGTGTATGTCGAGCACTGCGCACGCATATGACACTCCGCTACTGTAGCGGCTCTGGCAGAGTCGTTCGGACGGGGAGCAATGACCAACCATTGGATCGACATCAGGAATTCCGACTGCATCATGATCATCGGGTCCAATGCGGCTGAGAATCACCCCATCTCATTCAAGTGGGTCACGGCGGCGCAAGAGCGCGGCGGGAAGCTGATCAGCGTCGACCCGCGGTTCACACGCACATCGTCCAAAGCGGATATCTACGCCCCGATGAGGTCGGGCACCGACATAACCTTCATCGGCGGCATGATCAGGTATATCCTCAACGACATGCAATCGTTAAGCCCTGCTGAACGGGCGCAGAAGTATAACATGGATTATGTCGCGAACTACACCAACGCCGCGTTCATCATCAACGATGGATTCGAGGGCTGGAAGGACCTCGCCCACCCCGGTCTGTTTGTGGGTTTCAATGGAAAGAATAGTGAGGTTCCCGGCAATCTGGGATCTTACGATAAATCGAAATGGAAGTATTCCAATGCTTCCACCCCTGCCACGGACGCGGCGGTCGTGAACGATACGTGGACGCAATTTAGCGGTTTGAACGCCAACTGCGTGCTGAGGAAGCTTTGGGAGAACTACGAGGTCTTCACCCCTGAGAAGGTGGAGGAGGTCACCGGTTGTCCCGTGGAGAAGTTCCTCGAGGTGTGTGAGGAATACGCGGCCTCCGGCGCCCCTGGCAAGGCCGGAACGATAATGTATGCGATGGGTACTACCCAGCATACGTACGGCACGCAGAACATCAGGGGTTACGCCATCATGCAGCTCCTGCTGGGCAACATCGGCGTCGCCGGCGGCGGCATCAATGCCCTTCGCGGGACATCCAACGTGCAGGGTTCCACCGATATGTGCCTGCTCTCGCACATCCTGCCGGGATATCTGTCGATGGTAAATCATAAAGATCAGAGCTTGGCCGACTACATATCGAGGGCCAGGGGTGGGAAGTACCCCACCGCGCCCACCGGCCTTCACGGCGATACGAGCGCCAGCTGGTGGTGGCTGAGTGACGAGGCACAGAACTACAAGAAATATCTTGTCAGCCTGCTAAAGGCATGGTATATGGACAACGCCAACGAGGCCAACGACTTCGGCTTCAACTGGTTACCCAAGGTTACCTCGGGACACGACTACACCCACATCGGCACCTTCGAGTCGATAGCCGATGGCATCATAAAGGGCATGATGGTCTGGGGCCAGAATCCGGCGGTGGGCGGGCCCGACTCAGAGGGCGAGCGCCATTCCATGGATAATCTGGAATGGCTGATGGTCGCCGACCTGTTCGAGACGGAGACGGCGGCATTTTGGAAGAGGCCGGATCCGGAATCGGCGGATGAGACCAGCCGGGTCGATTCCAGTAAGATCAAAACGGAGGTCTTCCTGCTTCCTGCGGCATGCTCCTATGAGAAACAGGGGAGCATATCCAACAGCGGACGCTGGGCTCAGTGGCGCTATAAGGCTGTAGACCCCATCGGTGAGGCCAAGGCCGACCTTGCTATAATCGATGAGCTAATGCTCAAGCTCAAGGAGAAATATGCCGATGATAACAGCATACAGGCTGAGCCGATAAATAATCTTTATTGGGATTATCGCACATCGGGCGAGTACGCTCACGAGGCCGATCCCAACGTAGTCGCCAAGGAGATTCATGGCTACAATGTTGCCGACGGATCGCTGGTGAAGAACTTCGTATCGCTGCAAACCGACGGCTCAACATGCTGCGGTAACTGGCTGTACTCCGGTATGTTCGATAACAGCGATGGCCGGAATAAGGCCAAGGATCGCAACCCTGTCGATACTAGCTTAAATCAGATCGGGTTGTACTCCGGCTGGACGTGGTGCTGGCCGATAAACAGGCGCATCATTTACAACCGGGCGTCGGTGGACTTCGACGGCCAGCCGTTCGACAGCGAGCACCCGGTTATCCAGCGCTCCAACGGCGCGTGGCTGGGCGATGTGCCCGATGGCGGATGGGCCGCGATCAACGAGGCCGGCTTCGGCAGCAAGTATCTGCCTTTCATCATGCACCCCGAGGGCGTTGCCCATATTTGGGGGCCGGGCAGGGCCGAGGGGCCGTTCCCGGTGGCCTACGAGCCTTGGGAGAGTCCGCTGGAGGAGAACCTGGTCACCGGTGTCGTCAATAGCGATGCCGCCGGCAAGGGCACTCCGGGTTTCAATAATCCTTGTTGCTACGTAGGCAATCTGGAGGGCTGGAATAAGAAAGGCACCCCTGATGAGTATCCGTATATCGGCATGACATACAGGGTGGCTGAACATTGGCAGGCGGGCCAGATGACCCGTAACCATCCGTGGCTTGCCGAGCTTCAGCCCGAGGTGTTCGCTGAGATAGGCCCGGATCTGGCTGCTGATAAAGGTATTGATAACGGCGATAAAGTGAAGATATCCACGGCTCGCGGTTTCGTGAACGCGGTGGCCATCGTCACCAATCGAATGCAACGGATGACCATAGGCGGAAAGACGGTGGACCATGTCGGTGTCCCGTGGCACTGGGGCTTCATGGGCCGGTCGAGCGCTTTCCATAGCAGCGGTAATATTCTCACTCCGCACGTGGGTGATGCAAATACTACCATCCCTGAATATAAAACCTTCTTATGCGATATAACGAAGGTATAGCTGAAGCGGAAGGAGGAACATGTCTGATATAGCGATTCTATACGATGCAAGTAAGTGTACTGCCTGCCGCGGCTGTCAGGTCGCTTGCAAGCAGTGGAATGATCTCAGTGGTGACGTCACCACTAATCGAGGAACATACGAGAACCCTCCGGACCTCTCCGCTAATACTTGGCTGAAAATCAAATTCATTGAGCCGGAAGGGGAATTACGTTGGTTGTTCGGGCGGCGCAGCTGTATGCACTGCACCGAGGCCGCCTGCGTAGAGGTTTGCCCTACCGGCGCCCTGTACCATCACGAGCTGGGTTTCGTTGCTTATGACAAGTCCAAGTGCAGCGGCTGCGGTTATTGCGTGGAGGCTTGTCCCTTCGACGTTCCTCGTTCCAGCAGCGGCGCCATCACCGGCATAAGGCACGCCAATAAGTGTACGCTTTGTCAGGACCGGATAACCAATGACCAGATACCGGCCTGTGTAAAGAGTTGCCCGACGGGTGCACTCAAATACGGTGACAGATCTGATCTGCTGGCTGAGGCGAAGACTAGAGTGAGCCAGCTGAAAGAGACTAATTCCAAGGCTAATCTGTACGGAGAGAACCAGTTGGGCGGTTTGCATGTGCTTTATATCCTTGAGGATTCGCCGGACGTATATGGTTTGCCCGAGGATCCCAAGGTTCCGGCCACTGCGACCGTGTGGCAGAATATCATCCAACCGGTTGGGTGGGGTCTGGCTGGCTTCGCTGTGTTAGGTCTGGGATTAAACTATATCATCGCCCAGCGGAAGATCAAGATGAAGAGCGAGGGTGAGTAAGATGACGATTGATGTTAAATCTAAGGCTAAATCTAGTTCCGCTCTAGAGGCTTTCGTAGGGCCCAGGCCTGCTCCCGGTGAGGAGGTTCTGCCGCGATACTCCAGGCAGATAAGATGGCTGCACTGGGTCACTGCGGTTACGTGGATAATCCTGTTTATCACCGGTCTGTTCTTTACCGTGCCCCAGTTCGGAGGTGGCGCAGTTGGTGGTGTGAGCGGGCTGTTTCACCGGATCGCCGCCGTGGTAGTTTGTGGTTGGGCCGGGGTCTACTTCCTGCGCAATCCTAAGGATACCATCGAGGGGATACTTTTCGCGTTCAAGTGGGGGCCGGGTGATATTAAGTGGGCTATGGCGGCGCCTGCTTACTACTTCTTCGGCAAAGAAGATAAAATGCCGCCTCAAGAGCATATGAATACCGGACAGAAACTGTGGTGGCTGGTGGTTCTCGGCATGGGGGCGGTCATGGTAATAACCGGCGCGTTGATGTGGTTCTTTAAAGAGCTTATCTCTCCCGGCGTGTTTTTGTGGGCCGGTATGTTCCATTCGATCGGGATGGCGGTGTTGTTCGCCTTCGCGTTTGTTCATGTATACCTGTCCGTTATCCATCCGAAGATGAAAGGTATCTTCTGGTCTATGGTCGATGGTACCGTTTCGGCGAGATATGCTGAATCCCATCATAAAAAGTGGTATGATGAGATAAAGAAAGGGTAGTTACGCTATCGGCCAATTCGTATGGGCAGAGAGATAAAGAGCAAAGTGCTTGAAAAACTAAAGGAACTGGAGAAGACCTCTCTCCCGCGATCTATAGAACTGTATATTCGGTTGACGCGGCTTCAGCTTGAAGCGAGATCGACTGTTAGGATTGAAGAGGCCCATCTGTCTCGAGATGCTGTTTCTGAGCGGGTGGGCCTTGGTGTGCCTTCCTTGAGCTTCGATGAGATGGCCTTAGACTGGGTCAAGGTCGAGAGCCTGTTGCGGCAAGCTCTTTCCATCATCTCCCAGTATTCGCCGTCGGTCGACCCTCAGAATAATATTCCCTTGAGGGAGACAGTTAGGTCGTGGTATAATTCGAAATCGATTCCGTATAACGGGATGGATAGGGATATACTTGCTGTTGCGGTGCATACCGCCGTAAAGCCGTTTCTGGCGGAGTGGAGTGAGGTTTTACTGCCCATGGTCTCTCAGGAACAATGGCGGCGAGGTTATTGTCCGGTATGCGGCGGGGCTCCGAATTTTGCTTATCTCGATCAGGAGCAGGGAGCGAGGTGGCTATGCTGTCCTCGCTGTGATGCGGAATGGCTTTTTAAGAGGCTCGAATGTCCTTTCTGCGCAAATGAGGAGCAGAAGGAGTTAGGGTTTTTCGCTGACGAAGAGGGAGGATACAAGGTCTATTTTTGTGAGAGCTGCAAGGGCTATATAAAGGCTGTCGATCTTCGCAAGGAGGATCGAAATGTATTAGTGCCTCTTGAATGGGTGAGTACGCTGGACCTGGATGTGCAGGCGTGTGAGAGGGGATATCGGGCCGGAGTTATGGTGAAGCAGATTAATATCGAAGGGAATATTTAAAATCCCTGGGAGGTGAGGATATGCCGTATTTGGCCGCATTACCGTTAGCTGCTATTGGAGGATTAGGAGCGTGGGAGATCGTCGCTATAGTGGCCGTCGTTTTGATAATCTTCGGCGTGGGCAAGCTGCCCCAGGCGATGGGTGCTATGGGCAAAGGCATCCGCAGTTTTAAGAAGGGGGCGGCGGGTGAGGACGTTGACGCAGCGACGATGGAATCCAAGAAAGAGAAGGACGCCGGAAAAGAGCCTGATGGCAAGGAAGAGTCCGGCTCATAATAAACTGACCCCAAACCCCCTCTTTGTAGTATCGTGTGTCGCCTCTTCTTTGTGGAATTGATTGAGGAGCGGTATGGATAGCTTCTTCGGTGTAGGTGTCTGGGAAATACTCCTTATATTTGCTGTGGCTTTGGCTCTCGTGGGGCCGAGGAAGCTTCCTGAGATTGCTGTCAAGTTAGGCAGAGCTTACAGGCGTTTAAAAATGGCTTCGCAGGACTTGACATCCGAATTGACCAAGGAAGTGGGAGGCGTGGATGTGAAAACGGATATGAAGCTTGAGAATCCTTTGCGGAAAGCCGCTTCTGATATCAATTCTGAATTGACCGGTTTAACCAAAGAGTTGAACAAGAAAGTGGATGATCCCAAGCCTTCGGCTGAAGACGTCGGGGGGCAGGCAGGTGAATCCAAAACTCAAACTTAGGCTGGTGGAGTGTCCGCTACACCGCATTGACCGATGCAAGACGATACTAAACAACCGATACTAAGCCATCTCGACGAATTTCGCAGTCGTTTGGTTAAGAGTTTAATAGCTGTTGCTGTTAGCATTGTTATCTGCGTTCCTCTGGTTCAATACATAATACCAATCCTAGCTAAACCAGGGCCCGACATCGATCTGTACTATACTGAGGTAACAGGTCTTATCAGCAGTTACTTCATCATCTGCCTCTATGCCGGGCTAGTCATCGCGGCACCTTATCTCCTCTATCAATTGGTAATGTTCGTAAACCCTGCGCTTACACGCAAGGAAAAAGGCTATCTGTATACTTTCCTGCCGGGAGTGCTTGTACTCTTCGTCGGCGGCATCCTTTTTTGCTACTTCATATTACTGCCGCCAGCGCTTACGTTTCTGTATGAAACGTTTCCAAGTTACGTAGGCGGCGATATTGAGCCGTTGTGGACAATCAATAACTACATATCAGTTATCACCAGACTGCTCTTCTGGATCGGCGTAGTGTTTGAGATTCCACTGGTTATGTTTTTTCTCAGTAAGTTGCGCGTCATCAGTCCGGAATGGATCGCCAGGAAGTGGAGGTGGGCTTTCGTGGGAGCCTTCTTGCTCGGCGCCATAATCACTCCCACATTTGATCCTCTTAATCAGACGCTCGTGGCCGCACCTATCCTCGTTTTATACGGTCTGGGGTATGTTCTGGCTGTGATCGCGCGGACGGGACTGCCGTTCAGATCGAAGAAACCTCAGTCTTGAGTGCGTGACGGTGACGTAATGTATATGGTTGATGTGAGCAACGAATCGTATCTTCTAGCACCCTCGTCCTTCAGTAGGAGTGAGCTGGCTTTTGCTCTGGTTTAAATTTTTCGTCTGCGTTGTGCTGATTCTCTTTTTCGGGACTAAGCTTTCGCGCTATGGCGATATCATTGCGGAGAAGACGCGTCTGGGCGGGGTCTGGGTCGGTCTTCTTCTTTTGGCTATTGTAACTTCTCTGCCTGAGATCATCACAGGTATCAGTGCCGTTACCGTCGTCGGCGGCCAGCGCGGGGTTGACCTGGCCATGGGTACTATATTAGGAAGTAATGCCCTCAACCTGTTCATCATTGCAGGACTGGATATTTTATGTAAACCATCGCCTGTACTGAGCATTGTGGGCCGTAGCCATATATTATCGTCATCACTCAGCGTCGTGCTCATCGCTATAGCAGGTGGAGCTATACTCATTTCTATCAACTTTTGGGATGGAGTGATGGGCTGGCTCAGTGTTTACAGCCTGATCCTCGTTGTTTTGTATCTTGCAGGTTCGCGGCAAATCTTCAGGAAGGATCGATATCAGCCCGCGACCGGGGCTGAGCCCGGTGTGCTCCGGTACAAAGGGGTCGATTCACGGAAAGGTTATGCAGGCTTCGCGATATCCGCGCTGGTGATAATCGGGGCGGGAATCTGGCTGGCGATCATTGGTGACGAGATAGTTGCTGTGACCGGATGGGGAACTACCTTCGTCGGAAGCCTGCTGCTTGCTATAACGACGTCGCTTCCCGAGCTGGTGGTGGCGATCTCCGCCATACGCATCGGTTCGCCGGATATGGCCATCGCCGATGTTCTGGGCAGCAATATGTTCAATATGGGCATTGGCGTTTTTTGCTACGATGCCTTCTATACGGGGGGAAGCCTGTTCTCCGCGGTGTCACAGTCACATGTGTTCACCATCGGCATAGTGTCTCTGATGACGGTGATCGTTATCGCCGGTCTGGTGTTTCGCCCGCGCAGGAAGACGAT
>JAYEHL010000135.1:0-2464 GCA_034659515.1 Chloroflexota bacterium
ACGGTTATCTTCGCCATAGATCGCGGCGGCATTGTGGGAGAGGACGGAAAAACACATCAGGGGACGTTCGACCTGTCGTACCTCAATTTCATTCCCAATATCATAATCGCAGCGCCAAAAGATGAAAACGAGCTGCAGCACCTGCTGTTCACCGCTGTCAGAGCCAAGAAGCCGTTCGCGATCCGTTATCCCAGGGGGACGGGGGCGGGGGTGCCGCTCGACTCGAAATGGAATGAAATCCCCATCGGCACCGGAGAGATACTGCGGTCCGGGGACGACGTATCCATCTTCGCTGTAGGCGTCAGCGTAGAGCAAGCCGTCATCGCAGCGGACACGCTTGCGAAGAACGGGATCGAATGTACCGTGGTCAACTCTCGATTCATAAAGCCGCTGGACGCCGGGCTTATACTGAGCGCGGCACGGCGCACCAAGCGAGTGGTCACAGTGGAGGAGAACTCCCTCAGGGGCGGGTTCGGCAGCGCGGTACTCTCTGTGCTGGAGGAAGCCACGACCACGGGAATACATGTGGAATGTATCGGCATCCCCGACGAGTTTGTAGCGCATGGCCCACAGAGTGTGCTTCGATCAAAGTATGACCTTGACGCCGATGGGATAGTGCAGCGAGTAATCGCAGCTTTCCCGGAACTCGGCGACAAACCGCTTCCGAAAGCGAAAAGACAGCTCAATCGCGCCTGACAGGCGTCCTCTCAGAGGTTTGTTAATTGGAATTACCTGAAGTATTCAATCGATATCGAGCGGAGGTCGAGAAGGAACTTGCCTCCAATATAAACGGCGGCGATCTGGCGCTGTACGATATGATGCGCTACCACATGGGATGGATCGACGAGGAGGGACGGACGCAGGACGCCGGCGGCAAACTGGTGCGTCCGACTTTGCTGCTGCTGGCCTGCGAGTCGGTGGGGGAAGACTGGCGAACAGCGCTCCCGGCTGCAGCGGCGGTGGAGCTGGTACATAACTTCTCGCTGATCCATGACGACATCGAGGACGGCGACAAGGAGCGCCGCCAGCGCGCTACCGTATGGCGGCTATGGGGCGAGCCGCAGGCGATAAATGTCGGCGATGCCATGCACTCCATGGCCCGGCTGGCTCTCGCCAGTCTCGACGAGAAATATGCTCCTCCAGCGAAGATGCTTCGCGCCGCCCGTATCTTGGACAAAACCTGCCTTGATCTATGCGAGGGGCAATACCTGGACATCGATTACGAGAGCAGATTTGACATAAATATTGACGACTACCTCACCATGATCGATCTCAAGACGGCCTCGCTGATCACCTGCTCCGTACAACTCGGCGCTCTCATAGGGACGAATGATGAGCAAATGGTGGAGCGACTACGGCGCTTCGGCAGGAAGCTGGGAATTGCATACCAGATGACCGACGATGTATTAGGTATCTGGGGAGAGAAGCCTATAAGCGATATCCATAAGAAGAAAAAAACACTCCCTGTAATCTACGCACTCAAGCACGCCGACGAAAAAGAGCGGAGCGAACTTGAGGCGATATACAGCCAAGAGTCCATAAGCCAGCGCGAAGTTCATCAGGTGATCGATATATTAAACCGTCTTAATGCCGAAGAATACGCGCGCGATATGGCCCAGAAGTATTACGCCGAGGCACTGGCGGAGATAGATACGGAGCGCATACCTCAACCGAAGCGTCGCGAGCTGAGGGAAGTAACCGATTTCCTCATGGCCCGGGATTATTAAGCTCAACGATAATCGATGGGGCAAAAATCTCAATTACCCCAAATCAGGTCTTTTTAAATCTTAAAGATACTATTATTATATATCTAAACAGGATACCGGGGGACTGAGGTTTTTAGGAGGCGTGAGGGAGGATTGAAATGAATAAAAAAACTATCAGGGATATCGATGTCGCCGACAAGAAGGCGCTGGTGCGGGTCGATCTCAACGTGCCGCAATCCAGCGATACCGGCGCAATCTCAGCCGATACTAAAATCAAAGCAATAATACCGACCCTGCAATTCCTCATCGATGGGCGAGCCCGCGTGATCCTCTGCTCGCACCTGGGCAGGCCCAAGGGCAAGGTAATCGAATCCATGAGGCTCGCCCCCGTGGCGCAGCGCCTCTCCGAGATCATCGGCAGGCCGGTGGCTACAACTGGCGACTGCATCGGAGAGGAGGTAGAGAGGGCAGCTTCCGTTCTCGGCGACGGGGACATATTGCTGCTGGAGAACCTGCGGTTCCACGCAGAAGAGGAATCAAACGATCTGGATTTCGCCAGGGCGCTGGCAAATCTGGCCGAGATATACATCAACGACGCCTTCGGCACGGCCCACCGCACCCACGCCTCGACCGTCGGCGTCGCCACATTCTTGCCTGCGATAGCCGGCTTTCTCATGGAGAAAGAGATCGAGAGCATGGACAATGCCCTGAACGATCCGGCACGGCCTTTCGCCACCATAGTCGGCGGCGCCAAGATC
>JAYEHL010000136.1:0-12638 GCA_034659515.1 Chloroflexota bacterium
CCTTTCTCCTTCATGGCCCTTCCTTGCGTGATGCGGGCTTATCTGGCCCGGGCAACTGTTCGGGCTCTTTGAAAGTAAAGGCACGACGATCCTCGCTACGCGGCGGTCTTGTGAGACCAAGGGGCACCCGGTCTGCCGTGCCCGTGTCTGGATTCCGGCTGGAGTTTACCTCGTACGCCGATACGAGGCCGGAATGACGGGTGGCGGGAACTCCCCCTTGTAGGGACGAACCTATGTGCTCGCCCTCTATTGGGAGATTTAGGGGGTTGAAAGCATATCTGGACGATCCCTCTATACTCAACCCATTCTCAATTTTCTCAATTAGAGTATAATGGCATTGTAATCATCGATATGTAATCGGAAGGAACAGGACATCTTGCTTCGTAAATTCATCAAGTCGGCCCTGGACAAGTGGACCAAAAACGAGGATGAACAGAGCTCGGCGCCCCCTCCGCCGCAGGCCGATCTCAAGGCGGCATCGCAGAAACCGGTGGAGACCCAAGCCCGTGACGCGAGCCCCCCTGCGACACCGGCAGTGCCGCGAAAACGCCGCAGGCGCAAGCGCCCGGCCTCCGGGAACAGGCCCGCGGCTTTACCGTCACCCGTCGATCGTCCCACACCGGCGACTAAAACCAGATGGAGCCTGGCCGAGTTCAAGGTAGCGCCGCTCGAGGGGGAGACGCGCTTCCACGATCTCGACCTGCCTTCGGAGGTCATGCACGGGATATTCGACCTCGGGTTCGAGTACTGCACCCCCATACAGGCGGCGATAATGCCCAAGACGCTCGCGGGCACCGACGCCTCGGGCAAGGCGCAGACTGGCACCGGCAAGACCGCCGCCTTCCTGATAACCATCCTCACGCACCTGAAACGCAAATCGATTGAAGGCGAGCGCCGCACGGGCACGCCCCGCGCCCTGATCATGGTGCCCACACGCGAGTTGGCCATGCAGGTAAAAAAGGAGGCCAACCTGCTGGGGAAATACTGCCGCTGCGAGGTCGCGGCCATATTCGGCGGGATGGACTACCAGAAACAGAAACAGATGCTGGCGGACAGGGTCATCGATATCGTTGTGGCCACACCGGGACGCCTGCTGGACTTCAATCGTCAGGGCGATGTCGACCTGGGCAGTGTAGAGATACTGGTCATCGACGAGGCCGACGAGATGCTGGATATGGGCTTTATACCCGACATACGCCGGATAGTCCAGAGCACCCCGCCGAAATCGAAGAGGCAGACCATGTTCTTCGGCGCCACGCTTACGCCCGAGGTGGCCAGGCTCGCCCCGCAGTGGACGCGCGATCCCGTCACGGTCGAGATCGACCCCGAGCAGGTGGCCGTCGATTCCGTCGACCAGGTATTGTACCTCGTCACCGCCAGGGAGCGGTTCACCGTGCTGTACAACATGATAACGCAGCAGAACCTCAAGAGGGTCATCGTCTTCTGCAACCGGCGCGACGAGGCCCGCAGGTTGGAGGAACGGCTCAGGGCTCACGGTCTCAACAGCGCCGTCCTCTCCGGCGAGGTGGCCCAGAGGAAGCGTATAAAAACGGTGGAGGACTTCCGCGAGGGCAGGATCAGGGTAATGGTCTCCACGGACGTGGCCGGGCGCGGCATCCACATCGAGGGCATCAGCCATGTAGTGAACTACAACCTGCCGCTGGACGTTGAGGACTACGTACACCGCATCGGGCGCACCGGGCGGGCCGGCGCCACCGGTAACTCGATCGGCTTCGCCACCGAATACGAGTCATATCTGATACCAGCCATCGAGGAGTTCCTGGGTAAGAAGCTGAGCTGCGTGTACCCGGACGATGCGTTGCTGACGCCGGTTCCGCCCCCCACGGCAGTCAGGCCCTCCCCCGCTGCGACGAAAGCCCCGGCGACGGGCGCTCCGTCGCAGTCGCGCGCGCAGGCCCCGCGGCGAAGACGCCGCAGCAGCAAAGGGAATACCGACGGCGCGGCGGGCGGAACGGAACAGACCCGACCGCCGGATGCGGCGCCGCCCGGGAACTCTTCGCAATAGGCCGCGACCAGCACGGAGACGCAGATCAGCCTCTTACGATGAAACCGACCCGGGCGTCTACGGCAACTATATTGTGTTCGAACGTGCGGGCAAAGATAATACTCCATCAGATCGACTAGGCTCCCGGCCACTTTATTCAATCCGATAAAAACGGCGGCCCGGATTTTTTCACAGGCCACCGTTTGATATTCCTCTGCAAATGATGTATATTAGCACAATCTATCGTGTCTGATAATAAACCCTAAGGGGCTTTCGGCCAGCGCGATGTAATTTTATTGCGGAGGTGAGTCTGTGGATCATGGAAGGATATCGAGGAAATCGCGGTTGGGTTGAAGGAGCTGCGGCGGCGCATCGAGAAAGCCAACATCCCATCGTCGTGCCTCGACGAATCGATAAACATCGCCACGTGGAACATCCGCGAGTTCGGCAGGAGGCCGAGGAAACGGGTATCAATACATTACATCGCCGAGATACTGAATCAGTTCGATCTGGTCGCCGTCACCGAGTTGCGCGCTAACCTCTCGGATTTCGCCAGGGTGCTGGATATACTCGGCCCCTATTGGCATGTGGTCTACTCCGATTACGTCACCGACAGGGGCGGCAACCGCGAGCGCATGGCGTATCTGTACGATAAGCGCGCTGTCGTATTCACCGGCATGGCGTCCGAGCTCGACGCGCCCAGGAAGAAGGATCGCAAGACGGGAGAGTATGTGCCCAGGTTCGCGTGGTGGCGCAGCCCGTTCGTGGCGTCGTTCAGCGCCGGAAGCTTCGACTTCGTCATGATCGCCGCCCACATTCGATGGGGCTCCGGCGCAAGCGCCAGGGTCAAGCCGCTGGAGCTGATGGCGAAGGCTATCGATAAACGCCGCAGGGAGAGGCACGGCATCGATAAGGATATCATTCTGCTGGGCGACTTCAACATCCCGCGGGTGGACGACAAGCTATTCCAGGCGATAACCTGCAAAGGCCTCAGAATTCCCGAAGCCCTTCGCGGCGCCGAGCACGGCTCCAACCTGGCGCGGAATAAGCGCTACGACCAAATACTGCACTACCCGTCGCAGACGAAGTGCTTTACCAACAACGCCGGAGTGCTGGATTTCTACACCGGAGGCATATCGAAGTTGTATCCCGGCGAGGACATCGACAAGCGGAAGTTCACATACGAGCTGTCGGATCATCTGCCGCTGTGGGTGCAGCTGGACATCGACACCGAGGATGAGCAACTCGATCAGATCATCAGGCGAAATCGATAGATTCACCCGGCGGCATTCGAGCGATACGAGCCTGTATCGAAACTGCCGATTTTACTCCTCCAGCTTGAACTCCCACTGGCAACTTATGTCGCTGCCATCATCGCGCGGGGGCAGCTTGAGCGGCGTGAGCTTTATTTTAGGATTGAAGTATTTAGCGGTAAGCTCGAACAGCCGGCGCTCCAGCACGTGGCATATCGTAGCCCAGCGCCCCGTGCCCTCTTTCTCCAGATGGAACAGGGTCTGGCAGTTACGATATGTTATTATGCCATGGTTTTTATTTATGAGCTCGAACGTCCTGTCGTGGATCCACATCCACTGGGTGGCCTGCATGGCCTTCATCAGCGTCTCCACATCATTGCCGCGAATATTCATCAGGTCGCACGCGGTCTTCAGCTCGTAGAATATGAACTGTTCCCAAATCTCGGAATCGCATTCGAAGGCGATATCGTTGCCGCACTTGTCCATTACCTTGACATACCACGTGCCGTCCAGCCTGCGAAGGTAGTCCGAGTTCGACTTGAGTATCCTCAGCAGCGCCTCCCGCGACAGCTTCTCGTGGCTGAAATCGGGATCGAAAGCGCCGCTGTAATCCGAAAGCAGTTCCATCACTATTACCTCTCGACCTTGAATTCCCAACGGCAGCAGATATCGTCCGGGCCGCTGCGCGGGGGCAGCTTAAGAGCGGTCACTTTCATGTCCGGATTATAGAAATGAGCCATCTTCATGAATATCTTCATTTCCAGATCGACGCATATCTGTTTCTCGCGTCCCAGACCCTCCTTCTCCAGGGCCGCCAGCGTCGGGCATGACGTATAGGTGATGATCAGATGGTCGCGACTTTTCAGATCGATGTCGCACTTGTACATCCAGAACCACGGGCTCACCTGGAACACCTTGGCCACGGCGACGGCGTCGTCCCCCTTGATGTTGAGCAGCTCGCTTGCGGTCTTCATCTCGTACAGCACCAGCCTCTCCCACACCTCGGTGTCGCAGGCGAAGGCCGCGTCGTCGCCGCAGCGGTTCATCACCGACAGGTACCAGTGGCCGTCCAGCCGCCGGATGTAGTCCGAATACGTGTGCAGCAGATCGACGAGACCGTCCTTCGACAGCTTACCGTGATCGAACGACGGGTCGAAGTCCCCGCTGTAATCGTATAGCGGTTCCATTATCTATCCCTTTCGAGCTTGAACTCCCACTTACAACAAACGTCGTCGACGCTCTTGCGCGGCGGCACCTGTATCGGCACGACCGCGATGCGCGGGTCGAAATGGTGCGCTATAGTTTCGAACAGGTCCTGCTCCAGCTCGCGGCATATCCTCCCCTCGCGCCCCAGACCCTCCTTCTCCAGCGCCAGCAGCGTGGGACATTTAATGAACGTGACAACAAGGCGGTCGCCGTCTTGAAGATCGAGCCTGTAATCGAAGGTCCAGAACCACGGGCTGATCTGGAAATATTTGGCTATCGAAGATACGCCGTCACCGCGTATGTTCATCATCTCGGAGGCGATCTTCAGCTCCAGCTTCATGAGCCTGTCCCACACATCGATGTCGCAATCGTAGGCGACGTCGTCGCCGCACCTGCTCATCGCCGACAGATACCAGTGCCCGTCCAGCTTGCGGATGTAGTTCGAGTACGCCCCGAGCAGCGCGACGAGCGCGCCTTTGTCCAGCTTCCCGTAATCGAACGACGGGTCGAAATCGCCGCCGTAATCGTATACCGGAGCGGTCATTTCGATTGCTCCAGCTTCAGTTCCCACCGCCCACGGGCTTGCTTGCAGGGTTTTCGCCATCGCCAGCGGCGTATCGCCGCCGGTGCCGAGGAGTCTCTTCGTCGTCTCCATCTCGAAGGGGTCCATACGCATCCACACCGCAGTGTCGCACTCGAAGGCGGTCTCGTTACCGCACTTGCGCATGACCTCAAGATACCAGTGCCCGTCTATCTTGCGAATGTAATCGCCGTAGGCCTCAAGCATTTTGAGCAGGGTCTCCCGCGAAAGTTTGCTGTAACTGAAATCCGGATCGAAGTCCCCGCTGTAATCGATTATATCTGCCATACCAGCTCCTCTCCGATTTTAACACGTCTCTGTCACACGATCCCCGCCTACTACGCAAGGAATCTGCCTCCCGAAACGATGAAGTATATTCCGAGGCCGATGAGCGCGACGCCGCAGACGATGAGCATCCAACGATACGCCGAATCGCTGATAAACCGCTTGCCAGACGAGATGGCGAACGCCACCAGGGCATACCAGCTCAGATCACCCAGTATGTGCCCGGTGAAGAACGTAGCAACGCCAACAGTGCCGAGCTCAAGCGACCACAGCAAATACGTGATTCCTATTGTGGCCCACCACAGGAACCAGTAGGGATTCGATACGCTGCCCACAATCCCGGAGAGGACCAGTATCCTGCTCCGTTTCATATTCAGCCCGCCCTCCATCATGGAGACATCCCTATGCCTGCCGCGCAACACCGTCATGACGCCTATGCCCACCAGCACCATCCCCCCGATGATGCCGATGATGCTGGCAACGAACTCGCTCTCGATGAATTGGCTCAGGCCAAAGATCAAGGCTATGACCAATAGCAGTTCCAGAATTGCGTGACCGAGGACGATGAGCGGCCCGGCCCAGAATCCGCGCTGGGCGGCCCCGCTGATGGTCAGCGCCAGCACAGGCCCCGGCATCATTGCACCGGTGAGGGCGATTCCGAACGAGGTAGTGAAGATTATGATGAGTGTAGCCTCAGGCATAGCATCAGTATAACAGGGAAGCGCGAGGGCGAACAATGCGGAGGTCAAGGAGTCGTCCCTGCGATATCGATGTTATGGGAGTGTTTCCTATCCTCTTCCAAATTCTCCGAGGCTGGGGGATTACAGGGGATTGACCATATTATTACAACCACTTTTAAACAAAATTTCGACCTGCGCTTGAAATGAACACCCGATTACGGTTATCATCAATAAACGGCCCAAGCCGACGATGGAATAAATAGACGATGTACCAGAGATACCGCCGTCCCGAAGCTTACGCAGTACTGGCACTTATTGCTGTTAATCTTATTTTCTTCATCGTGACGTTGATAAATCGGGAGCTTATCAGCACCCTGTGGCTTCAGCCCGCGGTATGGACCAGGGAGCCCTGGACGCTCCTGACCAGCATGTTTGTCCACTCCATCCCATCGAATTTTCCGCTTTCGTGGCACCTGATCGCCAACATGTTCACTCTTTACTTCCTCGGCACCTACCTTTGCAACATCGTTAGGGACACCAGATTCCTCATCGTGTACTTCGTCGGAGGAATCATAGGCGGCTTCTTTTACATCTGGCTGGGAGACCCTTACACCCCGGTCATCGGCGCATCCGGCGCAATATTCGCCGTTGCCGGAGCCTTAACAACTATAGCGCCCAAGATCAGGGTTATAGTGTTCCCCATCCCCGCCCCTGTACCGCTGTGGGTGGCGATAATCGGTATAGCCCTCATAATCTCCTTTTTCCCCGGCGTCGCCTGGCAGGCTCACCTGGGAGGGCTGGTAGTCGGATTAATTTCAGGCTTTATATTCAGAAAGCAGAAACGTAACATATTCTTCTTTTAGATATTCCGGCCCTGCGGCATATTAGCTGTGCCGGTACAGGAATCAAGCTCACACGGCAACGCGAATAATATGTTTCCGAATACGTGATTGGAAACGGGGCTCTTGTTTTTTTTATTATTTACGTGTATATTTGCGCCATCTTCGATACGATATTTTGTAAATCGCAAGCTTTGGCTATTCGAGAAACCGAACGCCGAACTGCGAATAACGGGAGACTGGTAATATGAGCACTCCGGATACGGAAACGATACTCATTATTGAAGATGAGGAGTCATTCAGGAACATATATCGGGATATGCTTGAGAGCGGCGGCTTCTACGTCTTAATCGCCGAAGACGGCGAGAAGGGATGGCAGATGTCACTGTCGGAGAAGCCGGATCTTATCTTGCTGGATCTGAACTTGCCCAAGCTCCACGGTTTTGAAGTGTTGAAAAACATTCGCAACGATGAATCCATAAAGGATACACCCGTCGTAATCCTGACTGTACAGGGTGGAGATGACGCCATCAAAAAGGGAATGGATTTAGGAGCGACGGACTATCTAACGAAGGGGTTTTGTACAACCCTGGAGGTGCTGGGGAAGATCAACTCAATTCTCGTAAAAATGAATAGCCGGGGAATAAACACCTATAGGCTGGCAGTGAAAGAAAGACATCTGGATGGGCTTGCTCTGGAGCGTGATACCGGGCTGGGCACATATTTTTGCTGTCCCGCCTGCAGGATGGAGGTATGTCTGGAGCTCACTCTCGATTCAACCCAAAGCGACAGCCACCATTTTTCGGCTCGCATCGTGTGCCCTAAATGCCAGCGACACTTTTGAACCCGAATTTCTACAAAGCTCACATATTTACCGGCTAATGGGAAGTTAGATTTTAAGATTGCAACATGTATCTGTGATGAAATAGCGACTTGACATATAACAGCATAAGTAGTAAAAGTGGACGGGAATGATAAAATAAATTAAAATTAATGAAGCGCTCCGGCCCGGCTAAGGAGACGAAATGGACAAAGACAAAGCTAGAAGGCGACGACTGAAGGATATAGTTGAAACGACTCAGGATATCGCCGGCGAGGAAGTTGAGCCCGTCAAGCACAACGGGGACGATGACAGACTGAAGGAGAGACAGGAGGAACTGGAGAACAGATTAAACCAGTTCCTCGCAATGCAACGGGCATTCACTTCCGTTCAGAGCACTATGGATATGGGCGAGGTGCTTAGCAAGATCGCCGAGACAGTCGTCAATATATTAGATTACGATCACTCCTTTATTATAGCATTCGAAGAAAAAAAGAACTCACCTGTGGGGAAAGCGTTCTTCAGTAAAGAGGGGCTGGACCTCGCCAGGGAGATCGAGAAGTTAATCTTACCCAATACAGAAGACTCGGTTACTCAGGATTCCAATGAGATACCGGATAAGGAACTGCCAACGCGTCGTGATTCCCAAGACGCAAGCGATGAGACTTCGTTCAGCCTGGAATACAACGCCGTCCAGGAATTGCTTGGATCAAAGAGTATGATAACCATGCCGCTCATAGCCAGGGAACGGCTTGTGGGTAATATCTTTGCGTTCACCAACCGCGCTGATATTGCCGAGAGCGGGGATGAGCAGCTATGGGCTCTATCCAATCAGGCGGCAATAGCTATAGACAACGTGCGCCTTTATGATGAAGCGCTCGTGACCGCACAGAAGCTCCGTGAATCCCGCGAGATGTCCCGCGTGACGCTGGAGAGCGCCGTCACGGGAGTCAGTATAGTACAAGACAACAAATTCCAATATGTCAACCCGATCTATGAGGATCTGCTGGGTTACTCAATCGATGAGATTCTTGGCACCAACGCCGACGATTACATCCATCCCGAAGATAGAGAGAGGGTTATAGAGGAGGCTATTGGAAGCCTGAAGGAAAAGACTAATCTACCCCATGAATTCCGTCTTGTCAGGAAAGACGGAGGCGTGGTTTGGGTCGTGGAGAAAGTCGTATCTATTAAGTACAGGGCTAAGCGCGCCGCCCTGGGCATCGTACTGGACATAACCGAGCTCAAGCGCGTCGAGGAGGCCCTCAGGGAATCTGAGGAGAAGCTTCGTATCATATTCGACGCCATCAAAGATGGGATAGTGGTTACTGATTTACAGATTAACATGGTGCAGGCCAACGAAGCAGCCATACGCCTGGCGGGCTATGCAACCAAGGAGGACATGATAGGGCAAAATGCGATGGACTTCATAACGGCGGAGGATATCGAGAAAGCCCTCCAGCCGATGAGCGAGGCTGTTCAGGGCCGTCCTATCGAAAGGGATGACTTCAAATTAAGAAACAAGCTTGGTGAGGAGTTCTATGCCGAAATAGGCATCAGCACATTCCAAGATGCCGATGGAAACCTCGCCGGATTCGTCACTATTATACGCGACGTCACAGAGCGAAGACTCATGGAGGACCTGCTTAGAGCATCAGAGGAAAAGACTCGTTTCATATTCGAATCTATCGGCGACGGCATAGTTGTCACCGACCTTGCCGGCAAGGTGATTGATGAGAACCAGGCGGGTATCCGCATGTTCGGCTACAGCAGCAAGGAAGACTTCTCCGATATAGACGGGCTCTCGTTCATCTCAGAAAAAGACCGCGAGACGGCTATGTCCTCCATGATGAGGGCGATGAACGAAGGTAAAGGTGAAACCATGGAGTTTACCTTGACCGACAAGATCGGGAAGGAATTCGAGGGAGAGATTTCCACCGCCATCCTGCGCGACGATTCCGGTGATCCAACCGGATTCATCTGCGTCATCAGGGACATTACGGTGAGAAAGAAAATGGAACAGGCCAAGAGCGATTTCGTTGCACTTGTATCTCATCAGCTCAAGACCCCCGTAGCCGGGATAAAAGGATACATTGAGAATATGCTGGACGGTTTGGCCGGCGACCTCACGGACAAGCAAAAGCAATATCTCGCGGACATGCGTAAACTTTGTCTGCGGAACTATAGCCTTATATCAGATTTGCTGAATACATCTATGATCGAACGCGGGATTTTAACAGTCGACATGGGTCCCACCGAGTTGATATCAGTGATCAATGCGGTTCTTGAGGATTACCGTGGAAAAATCATTGAGAAGGGTCTGACATCGAAGGTTGACGGCTGTGATAAAGAAATCGTCGTATTCGCAGATAAAAGCAAATTGACCGAAGTGTTGGTCAACGTCGTCAGCAACGCGATAAAATTCACTGACAAAGGCTCGATCTCCATACAAACCAGGATCGAGGATAACTACGGTGTAATCGAGGTTACAGATACCGGGAGGGGCATGGCGGATGAGTCAATGGAGGATCTTTTCAAGAGAGAGAAGGTACTGAGCGGCGGGGCCGTTGCGGGCGGAGGCGCGGGACTCGGCCTGTACATCGCCAAAGGCTTCATGAACGCACAGAAAGGTGACATAACAGCAACTTCCAGACCGGGCGAGGGGAGCACCTTCGTTATTAAAGTACCGCTACTTAAGGAAAGCGATTGAACCAAAAATAGGAGGTAATTCATGTCCCGCCCAAAGGGTAAAGTGATCATCATCGAAGATGAAGCTGCCTTCAGAAGTATTTTCAAGGACCTCCTCGTCAGCGACGGATATAACGTCCTGACGGCAGAGGAGGGAGAGAGCGGCTGGCTTTTAACAAGGACCGAGATCCCCGACCTGGTTCTCCTGGACCTTGCATTACCGAGGCTTCACGGCTTCGAGGTTCTACAAAACATCCGTGCCGACGCAGCCACGCAAGATATACCGGTAATCATACTCACTGTGGTCGGTGAGCAGGAGAATGTTAAAAAAGGCCTGAAGCTCGGCGCGACTGATTACCTCGTGAAAGGCTTCTACACACCCCGCGAGATACTGTCAAAAATTAACGACATACTGGCCACGAGCGATCTTAGTGAGGAGACAGAGAAAAACATTAAAGCGTACAAGCTCTCCATAAAGGAAAGAAAGCTTGACGCAGCCCGGCTGGAGCAGGAAGTCGGCCTCTCCGTGCTGTTCTCATGCCCGATATGTTCGGAAAGTGTTGTACAGGAACTCGTTCCCGACTCTACACGGATCGATGGCCACTGGTTTTCGTCGCATTTCGTATGCCCAAATTGCCATAAGGAATTCTAACCTTTATTGCAATGTGACGACTAATACCAGAGCGGCCTTCGACTTCACAAAAATGGCCGTCGAACACGGTAAACCGGCTGACTCTGATTTGAATAAAATTGGTTTCGTTCCTGATCGAAAACATTGCAGGTCTTATCATTATCGGAACTGTTTCTGCGAAGTCTTATTCGGTAAAAGATACACCCTCCGTGTAATATCCACGATGGCCAGATGCATTCAAATAGCTCCATATAAATCGCAATCATAAACGAACATCAGCATCGCTTACAACGAAAACCCCTCTATTGTAGTCACTTCGAAAGCCCTGCACTCCTTAAAACTTATACGCCGATGAGCACTAAAAGTGTAAATAGTTGAACTTGACAATCAACTCAACATTATTTAATCTTTAACTTGTATTGAACAGGGAGATTAGCCATGACATTCGGACAAAGATTAAGGATACTAAGGAAGGCCAAGGGTATATCCCAGAGGGCCCTGGCCGAAAAAGCCGGAATCAGCTTTACTTATTTGAGCAAGCTGGAAAACGACATAATGCAGCCGCCGAGTGGAACAACCATAACGGCCCTGGCAGGTGCCCTCGACACCGATCCGGACGAGTTGTTCGGTCTCGCCAAGAAGGTCCCATCTCAATTCCTGGAGCACATCAACCCCGAAGTTATAAAGCTGATACGCGCCCTCCATGGCGGAGCGGAGAAGCCCGCTTACGCACTGATGAAATTGTATCAGCGGGTCGGCGAGCTGGAATCGGAGCTCAGGCGCGCCCGCGCGGAGCAGGTAGAGAAGGAGCGGCTGGAATTCTTCCACGCGCTCATCGCCAACTCCCAGGATGCCATACTCGTATTGAACCAGGACATGGAGTTGCTTTACGAAAGCCCTTCTGCAGCGCGCATGTTCGGTTTCGAAGAAGGGACGCTGGCCGGCAGGGACCCCCTGGGTATCGTGCACCCCGATGATCTATCGAGGGTAGCGAATATACTACAACAATTGGCGCAGAGCCCCGGTGAAACCATTCGTGTAATCGGCCGCACCCTTCCGAGAGACGGTAAGAGCCGCGTGTTCGAGGTCGTCGCACACAGTCTGGTACACATTCCATCGGTTAACGGTATCATGATAAGTTTACGGGACATCACCGAACGCGATCAGGATATGGAGGATGAGTTGGGTGTGGACAGGGCCGCCCTCGCGGCCGCAGACTATAATCTGACAGAGAGCGAGCGGCATGTGCTCGCTTTTATGACGGAAGGCTTGAGCAATCCCCAAATAGCAGAGCGATTGGTATTAAGTCCCTCCACAGTAAGATTTCATGTAAGCAATATCCTCCGCAAGCTGGGCGTCACCTCTCGCACCGAGGCGGTGGCCATGGCGATGCGACAACATCTAGTTGGGTAATAATAGGCCTCGGAATCTCGGAAACTAGTCATTCGTCCAGGTATTGTCCCACCTTTCGTCCATTGTTATAAAAGACATTCCAAATTATCCTCACATTATGCCTATATGATAGTACAGTCTCACTGAGCAAATGATATTAATCAGCGTCAATGAGGACTTGAGGAACAGTTGCGTAGAATCGAAGGCAGTGAGACCTGGCAAAGCGACCATAAAATAAGAGGCGGGAGACTGCATCAAA
>JAYEHL010000137.1:0-12393 GCA_034659515.1 Chloroflexota bacterium
CGGTATCGGAGCTTCGCGGGGCGTTACCGGTCGCCATAAACGTGTTCGACATTCAATGGTACTATGCCCTGCCCATCGCCTTCATCGGAAATCTACTACCGATCCCCTTCGTATATTTCTTAATCGAACGAATAAGGCGTCTGTTCAACAAGCTAGGGATACTCGGGGTATGGACAGAGAAGTTCCTTGCCAGGACGAGGCGTCGCGCCGACTTCATCCAGAAATACGGCAAGCTGGGGCTCGCCGTCTTTGTCGCCATACCGCTGCCGATAACGGGGGCCTGGACTGGGATAATCGCAGCCTATCTTATCGGGATGCGCTTTCGCGACACCGTAGCGCCGATATGCATGGGCGTACTGATATCCGGCATCATCGTCACTGTGTTCTGCCTCCTGGAATGGACCGGCGCAATTATCGCCGGAGTTGCACTTTGCGTGCTGCTGATTCTATGGCTGCGGCCGCGGAGGAAAAAAGAAACCGCCGTAAACGAATGAGGTCTACCCGATATCGTCCCTCAGGATTCTTCGTCCCAGGCATCCTCGCCGATCAGCGGAACGAAACGGCAGGCGGTCAAATAGCTAACCTCCCGTTCATCCTCGTGTTTAATAACCTGTACCAAGTTCTGCTCCCATCGCGAGCCCACGGGTATTACGAGGCGACCCCCGATCTTCAACTGGTCTATCAGTGTCTGAGGCACCTTCGGCGCCGCCGCGGTCACCAGTATCGCATCGTAAGGGGCGTAGTCGGGCCAGCCCAGCGCATCGGACGCGATATGGATAGAGACTTTCGTATAGCCCAGATTATCCAGTATTACCTTCGCCGACATTGCCAGATTAGGCAATCGTTCCACCGAGACCACCTGCCCTGCAAGCTCGGCGAGGATCGCGGTCTGATAACCGCTCCCCGTTCCCAATTCAAGCACTTTGCTCGTTTCTTCGAGACGCAAAGCCTGAGTCATCAACGCCACGATGAACGGCTGCGATATCGTTTGACCCTCCCCGATGGGCAGCGGCCTATCGTCATATGAGTAGGCATAGTTCACGGCGGTCACGAACAGATCGCGCGGCACGCGCCGCATAGCATCGAGGACACACTCGTCATCGATCTCGCGGCGCAGCTTCCTCAATAAATCATCTTTACTCTTCGACAGGTCCATCGATCTAAGATCAGCCTTCTTTCCCTCAATCGAAATCTATCATAAACGATATTATATCCGCAAGCGAGGATACCGCTCGCGCGGTTGCGATGATCCCGAACGTTGACGCCGCATGCGCCGCCTGAGATAATTCATGCGGAGGAGACACCATGAACTGGAGCACCAAAGTAACCGAAATACTGGGATGCAAGTATCCCATAATCGAGGGTGCTTTCGGAGGATTCGGCACTGCGGCTCTGGCGGCGCCAGTCTCGGATGCGGGCGGATTCGGCATGATAACCGCCAGCGCGCTCAAGACGCCGGAGAGGCTGCGCGAGGACATCCGCAAGGCCAAATCGATGACGGACAAGCCCTTCGGCGTGAACCTCTCGGTCGGCGCGAGCTCATCGATCAACGAGATGCTGGACGTCGCCCTCGACGAGGACATCCCTGCGATATTCACCGCCGTCTACCGCGCCGACGACATCGGGAAGCGTGTACACGAGGCCGGCAGGGTGTGGATACATAAGGTGGCGACGGTCAGGCACGCGTTCGCAGCGGAACGCCACGGAGCCGACGCGATCATCATCGTTGGTATGGAAGGCACCGGCTTCAAGAGCGTGGAGCAGCTGCCGACGCTCATCGGCATCACCAACGCGGTGAAGGCCATCGACAAACCCATCATCGCGGCGGGCGGCATAGGCGACGCGCGGGGCATGCTCGGCGCGCTGGGGATGGGCGCAGAGGCTATCTACATGGGCACCCGCTTCATGGCCGTCGAGGAGTGCCCCATATCGCCGCGCTACAAGCGTAAGCTCGTCGAGTCCCAGCCGTGGGACCCCAAGGTGCGCGACCGCATCCTCAACGTATCGCGCAACGAGGAATACGAAAAAATACTCAAGCTGAAGGGAACCATGCCGCAGGACGAGTGGCTCAGGATGGTGGAGAAGCAATCCTTCAAACGCTCGTCCGAGCTTAACATCGACTGGCAGAAGGACTACGATGAGGAGGTGGCGACGCATGTCACCGGAGGCTCGCTGGCGGTGGGCGTCATTGACAGCGTGGTGAGCTGCAAGGAACTTATCGATAACATCATACGCGACGCCGAGGCGGTACTGGCGAAAGAGGGCAACATCGGCAAATTGATGCTTTGATCGATATCGTATCCCGTGTAGGGGCGAACCCCTGTGTTCGCCCTGTCTCTGGATTCCCTGATCAAGTCAGGGAATGACGGATAAAAAAGAGAGGTGCCCTTCCGCGGAAGGGCCGGGGTTTCAGGGGTGTCCCCTATATTTTTAAAAAATTCCCCCAATAGTGGGGGATACTAGGGGGGGGGTCGACGATGAGATTGCCACGTCGTCCTTCCGTACACTCTGACTACGGAAGGACTCCTCGCAATGACAGATGAGAAAGAGAGGTTCAGGAGATTCCTCTCCTGGCGGGGGAACTGGGGGTGTCCCCCGAATTATTAAGAGTCCCCCAACGTATGGGGGACTACAGGGGGTTCGGATATTGTTACCCCTATGAAAAGGGGATACTAGGGGGTTGATCGAGAAGCTGTCATGCCATCGATAATATAAGGAGGCGAACCATGTGCGATAACGAAGAACTGGAGCTCAGACTCGGCGTCATGGAGGACATCGAAGCGATCAAGAAACTCAAGGCTAAATACTGGCGCTGCGTTGACAACAAGCTTTGGGACGAGCTGGCCGATTGTTTTACCGGGGATGCGACGCTTGAGTACGGAACCGACAATCCCAAAGGTCGTGACGCCATCATCGAGTTTCTGAGAAACAGCACCGGCAATAAAAAGATAGTGACCATACACCAGGGCCACAACCCTGAGATCGAGATAACCGGCGAGGACTCGGCCAGGGGCATATGGGCCTTGCACGACTATCTGGTGTTCGGTTCCAGGATGTCGATCAACGGCTGGGGCTATTACTATGACGAATACGTCAAGCAGGATGGGAAATGGCGCAAGAAGAGCACCAGGATAACCCGCCTGCGCGAGGAGTGGAATACCGTCAAGTAACGCAGGTGCAACTACGAATTGAAGTGCAAGTACAGTAGTGTGCAGAGACGCTGTATCGACGGAGGCTGAGTCGCAGTAGAGAACGTAACATTGATAAACTCTAGGATGGTGATATGAAAGAGCTGGAGAAGAGGGTTCAAGAGTTGGAGGACATCGAGGCGATCAAGCGGCTGAAGGGCAAGTATATCCGCTGTGTCGACAGGAAGCTCTGGCAGGGATTGGAGGAGTGTTTCGTCGAGGACGCCGAGGCGCACTACGGGGATAACATGGACTATATCGGCAGGAACGCCATACTCGATTTTCTTAAAGGCAGCCTGGTCGAGGGCGTCATAACCAGCTCCCATGAATGCCACACGCCCGAGATAGAGATCACCGGCGACGGCACGGCGAGGGGCATCTGGAAATTCCACGATTACATCGTTCTCCAGCAGAAGCCGATCATGGCCGGCTGGGCCTACTATGACGATGTGTATATTAAAGTGAACGGTAAGTGGAAGATAAAAGTGGTGAGCTATACCCGCGATTATCAGGAAACGATAAAGCAGTAATCGAAAGGGATTGATGGAGACATCGGGTAGGTTGCAATATAGAAACTCGGGGTAGAATTACCTAGGTTTGATTAACAACTCCGCTACCTGTAGATTCCAACCATTCATGTGCTTCTCTAATTATAGGGAGAGCCTCTTTTTCCCATGAGTTTCCGTCACTGCCAAGCACTTTCTGCAGAAACTCAGTCATGATGATTGCAAGCATTATTAAATTTTGACACGCAAAAATGAGCCCCTTTTGATCATAGTGACTGCCGAACCTAACCATATTTGTTTCTGAATCAAGCAGCAGATTGAGAGAATGCGCATGAGCATGAGCAAACTCGCTTTGAACTCCATAATTTGGTTTCCAAATATCATCATGAAATCTTTTACTAATACGTTTCGCCATTGCAGAATATCTCAGATCATTCTGACGTAACTTTCCCTTCCCACTTAATACTGCATCTAAAGTATCCCTACTTGTTTGACAATCTTGGCATATCAGCCAATCTTCATATACTGAACGTGCAAGTGTGACTGCTTGACTGTAATAACCCAGTTTTATTAATTCATAAGCACAACGCATTGAATTAAAACTTCTCGCTGTAAGCAATATCCAAGCATGATCTAACTGGCTCCTATCTATAATAGGAACTGAATCAACCAATCTAAAACCATCTATATAAACATCTATCAATCGTTCTATAAGAAATATATCCTCTTTATGACTCGTAATTGTAATCCTTTTTACTTTGGATTCCGTCCTTTTAAACGTTGCCAAATTTCCTAACGGCATAATTTTTACCCTTCATGAAATCACAGGCCCCCTTTGAGCTTCTCCGCCAGCGAGCGCGTCATCCCCGGGACCGCGGCGATCTCATCGATTTCCGCGTCACGTATCCCCTTAACCGAGCCGAATTTCCTGAGCAGCGCTTTCTTGCGCTTGGGTCCGATGCCGGCAATACTGTCGAGCGCGGACCTCATCGATTCGCGGCTGCGCACCTTGCGGTGATACCCCACGGCGAAGCGGTGCGCCTCGTCGCGTATACGCTGAATGAGATGTAACGCCTCGGAGTCGCGTGGCAACACTATCGGGCCACCGATGCCGGAACGGAATAGTTCCTCATCCCCCTTCGCGATGGCGGCGACAGGTATGTAGTTGACCTCCATATCCAGCATGGCGTCCATCGCGGCGCTCAGATGCCCCTTGCCGCCATCGATCAATACGAGTTCAGGTACTATGGCCCAGGCTCCCTCTGCCTTGTTGATCCTGCTGAAGCGCCTGCGCAGCACCTCCTGCATCATCGCGTAATCATCCGAGCCCTCTACGGTCTTTATGCGAAAGCGCCTGTAGTGATCCTTCCGGGGTTGCCCATCCTCGAAAACAACCATACTGCCTACAGCCGATGTACCCTGAACATCGGATATATCGTAGCACTCGATGCGCCTTGGCTGTTGAGACAGGTGCAACGTCTCCGTCAGTCCTTCCAGTGCGATCGCGGTCCTGTCGGAATCCGCAGCCCTCTTCACTGCGAATTGCTCAAGCCCGTGGCAGGCGTTCTCCGCAACCATATCGACAAGCTTTCTCTTCTCCCCGTGAAACGGAACGTGCAGCCTGACCCGCGCCCCCCGCCTGTCTGAAAGCCATTCTTCGATCACGAAAAAGTCGTCGGGCATATGCTGTAGAAGTATGAGCGGCGGTATATACGAAGCCGAGCTGTAGAACTGGTTAAGGAAGCCCGCCATGATCCTGCCCTGCTCCTCGTCCTGCGCCCCCTGAACGATGAAATTATCGCGCTCAACCAGCTTGCCGTTGCGGATAAAGAACACCTCCACAAACGCCTGGTCCCGGCTTCGCGCCAGGGCAATGACGTCCTGGTCTATCCTGTCGGAGGAGGATATCTTCTGGCTCTCGGTGACCATCTCCACCGAGTGGATCTGGTCACGCAGTACCGCCGCCCGCTCATAATCCAGCCGCCCCGCCGCAGCGGCCATCTCCACCCTCAAATCCCTCAACACGCTCTCACGCTTGCCATCGAGGAACATTATCACCTGATCGATGACCGCCCTGTACTCCTCCCTGCCGATATCGCCGACACACGGGCCGCAACAGCGATGGATGTAATACTCGAGGCACGGCCTGCGTTCGTTCCCGGTGATCACCTTCTTGCAGGAGCGGAATGGAAACAACTGCTTCAGCAAATTCAATGTCCGTCGAACCGATTGAGCGCTGGCGTAGGGCCCGAAGTAGCGGCTGCCGTCCCTCTCCACACGCCTTGTGACATAGACACGGGGCCAATCATTATAGAGGTCTATTTTGAGGTAAGGATATGTCTTATCATCCTTGAGGCGTACATTATAGCGAGGCCGGTGTTTTTTGATAAGGTTGCACTCGAGAATCAGGGCCTCTTGATCGGAATCGGTAACTATAAATTCAAAATCGCCGATGTGGGATTGTAATCTCTTCTGCTTCGGAGGGAGGTCCTCTACCGTACTGAAATAGCTTCTCACCCTGTTGCGCAGGTTAGCCGCCTTCCCAACGTACAGCACATTTCCCGAGGCATCCCTGAAAAGGTAAACGCCTGGTTTCTGAGGCAGGGCATCAAGCTGCTTCTCGAAGCGCCTCTCATCCATGATTTTGCTTTACCTGATTTATTACAGCACGAAGGCGAGGATTATCAGGATAACCACAAGCGGCGCAGCGATTATACCGACAGTTTTTATATCGCGGTATACGTAATGATAGCGGGGGTCATCAACTCTAATCGACTGTGCGGGCTGAGGAGAAACATAGCCGCTCGAAGATTCCATCACCTGCGACGCCGAAGTCGTATCGGTCCCTTCGAACGGCTCTGCGGGTGTCGAGGATACGCCGCGCCTGCCGGCTCCCTGCGCCTTCTTCTTGCGCTTCCGTTCCCTGCTTATCTCCGCCTGCCTCGAGGCTATATCATGCGATCTCTTTGACATGTTAACTCACCTTAACCACGTTTCCTTCTTCCACTTCACACACGACAGAGGTATTCATTCGAGACATGGCGAAGTCTATGCTGACCTCACACTTGAGCGGCATCTTCTGCTCCCCCTGCATCGTCCCGATCACAACGGTCGGGCCCTCCATCCCATCCCTAACGCCGATCAATGTTCCTCTGACATACTCCTTGGCCATAACACTCCTTAAATTCCTATTCGTAAGCCGGCCTGCCGAGTTCCCGTTCATAGGCCCGGCACATCGGGCATACCTTCCTCTCAACATTTTTAACGAACCACTTAAAGATCCCGCCCCTCTTCCTGGCCATTTTGCAATCCGGGCAGAGATCTCTACAGAACTTCGCTCGCTTCGATATCTTGCTCTGTTCGGTCATCGATTATTGCTCGGCGCGAGGATGAGCCTTGTCATAAGCCTGACGAACATGCTCGCCGGTCACGTGTGTATATACCTGAGTCGAGGAGATATTGGCATGTCCCAGCAGATCCTGCACCGCCCTCAGGTCGGCACCGCCGCTCAAAACATGCGTCGCGAAGCTGTGCCTCAGAGTGTGCGGTGTAACCGCCTTCTTTATGCCGGCAGCCTTGGCGTATCCCTTCAAAATCAACCAGAACCCCTGTCTGGTCAGGCGATCACCACGCCTGTTCAGGAACAGGGCATCCTCATCCTTTCCCCTGAGCAGCTGAGGCCGTGCTTCCGAGACGTACTCCTTTATACTACCCACCGCTCTGTCATGTATCGGTATAATGCGCTCCTTGGATCCCTTTCCCAGGCAGCGCACGAAACCGGCATTAAGGTTCACATCGCCCACGTTCAGATCGATCATCTCCGAAACTCTCATGCCGCAGGCGTAAAGCAGTTCAAGCATTGCTACATCCCTGACCGCCTCGGGGGTAGAAGACTTCGCCGATTGCGCCAGCAATACATCGACCTCCGCTACGGAGAGAGGCTTCGGCAACGATTTGTTCACCTTGGGAGAACTTATGTTATCGGTAGGATCGCCCTGCACTTTACCCTCGGCTACCATGAAAGCGAAGAAGGATTTAACCGCAGCGATCTTGCGGGCCACGGTAGCCGAAGCATAGTTCCTGTCTTTGAGCTCGATAATGAAATTTATCAGCAGGTTGCGGTCTACAGATGACCACTCCGATCGAAATCCTTTTGCAGTCGCCACACCCTCCACGAATTCGGCCATTTGGTATAGATCATTCCGATAAGCCCCGACCGTATTATCAGAGAAGCCTTTTTCTACAGACAGGTGAGCCAGAAAAGCATTAACAGCATCTCTCATCCGCCGCTCCTTCAGCAAGCTATAATACAGCTATTTTAACATAATCTCAGTAAAAATGCACTAGCTGACACTCAGTAACCTCACTCGTTTCCCGGCACCGCAGCGACCTTTACAACCACGATCGTATGCTTCACCACAACAGCGTTACTCACATCTGCAGGGATACACGCTGGAATGGGCGCCGACGTTAAGCGGCAGGAGCGAAATCGACGACGTTCAGCTGGAGCGCCGTTCTTCCGCGCCACTCGTCGATCTGAAGATTGAACACCACATCGATACATGCAGCCAGCTCGTTCACGCGATTGCCCATTCTAAAGGCGATGGCGTCCCACTTCGCCCTGCCGTCGTAGACCTTCAGCTTCAAGTGATCGCCGTTGTTACCCACGCAACGATAGTCGTCAACGATGACGTTGCGCGCGAGGAACACGGGGGGCGGGTTGGCCGAGCCGAATGGGGCGAGCCGCTGAATCATTCTGAACATGCTGCCGCTCATATCCGCCAGCCGCACCTCGGCATCTATCGAGATGCGGGGACGAATGTCAACGGACGCGAGCTGCTCCGAAACGATCGCCGTCAACCGCTCGCGCAGCTCCTCCAGCCTCTCCGTAGCTACAGTGAAACCGGCCGCCATTGGGTGCCCGCCGAAGCGGTAAAGGAGATCGCTGCACTGACTCAGCGCATCGACTATGCTTACATCGGGAATGCTCCTGCTGCTGCCCCTGGTCCACTTATCTCCCCGCTCGAATACCACCACCGGACGATAGAACTCCTCCGCAAGCCTTCCGGCGACAACGCCGATGACGCCGCTGTGGAAATCCTTGCCGCCGACCATGACCAGGTAAGAATCGCGGGCGCCGTCGACAATCTGTTCCTTTGCCTTAGCCGTAAGCGTCTCAGTCAGCCGCTGGCGCTCGGTATTCTTTCTTTCGAGCGTTGCGGCAAGCCTGCCCGCCTCCTCCGGCGAATCGGTGGACAGCAGCCGGAACCCGATGCCGGCGTGATCCAGCCTGCCTGGCGCGTTGAGGCGCGGGGCCAGAACCCATGATATAGTCTCGGTATCGGCCCCGGAGATAGGGATACCTGCGCATTTGGCCAGATCTATGATCCCAACCCGTTCCGTGTTGTGCAATACCTCGACCCCCCTCTTCACCAGGTATCGGTTCTCGCCGAGCAGCGAAACCATATCGGCAACCGTCCCCAGCGCCACGAGGTCAAGATAAGACTCCAGATGCCCGTCGCCTCCGTGGGAGAGAAACAGGGCGTGCAGAAATTTATAGGCGACGCCGACACCGGCGAGTTCGCTGAAGGGATACCGCGAATCCCCGCGCTTCGGATCGACAACCGCAACGGCGGGCGGCATCTCGGGTGGTACATTGTGATGATCAGTAACGATAACGTCCAGCCCGATACGGTTCGCCTCCGCCACCTCAGATACGGCGCTGACGCCGCAATCGGTGGTGATCACCAATCCTACGCCCTGCTTCGAGAGGCGCAACATGGCCGCGTTATTAAGCCCGTATCCCTCCTCGCTGCGACGGGGAATATATGTGCCGACATTAGCGCCGAGGAATTTGAGCCCCTGGTATAGAAGCGCGGTGGACGTTATCCCATCGGCATCAAAGTCGCCGTATATGGCGATCTGCTCGCCCGAGCCTATAGCCTTATCTGTCCTACTCACCGCCTCATCCACATCGGGAAGCAGGGACGGATCGTTGAGCAGACGCTCGTCCGCTTTCATAAACAGATCGATATCCTCGGCTGTTACCATACCCCGATTATATAAAAGCTGGGCTATTATAGGGGGGATAGTTCTTTTTAACTCCCCGGAGAGCTGGGAAAGCAGCTCATCCGGTATCCGCGGATGCACCTGCCAGTAGCCGCGGCTCACGCTCAATCCTCATACCTGCGGAAGATCAACGTGGAGTTGTGCCCTCCGAAACCGAATACGTTGGACAGCACCGACGATACCGGCATCTTGCGCGCCTCGTTGGGCACATAATCAAGGTCGCAGTCGGGGTCGGGAGTTGTATAGTTGGTGGTGGGCGGCACTACGCCGTTCCGAATCGCGAGTACGCATACCGCCGCCTCGACACCTCCCGCCGCGCCGAGCAGGTGCCCGGTCATCGACTTGGTGGAACTGACCGGTATTCGATATGCGTCTGTACCGAAGACGGTCTTTATCGCCGCGGTCTCGTTCTTATCGTTGAGCTGCGTGGAGGTGCCATGCGCATTGATATAGTCGATCTGGCCGGGCTCAAGCCCCACCTCCCTGAGTGCGGCGCTCATAGCCCGTGCGCCGCCTTCGCCGCCGTCCGCCGGCTGCGTTATATGATACGCATCGCTGGTCGACCCGTAACCCGCCAGCTCCGCAAGTATCGTCGCGCCCCTGCCCTCTGCGTGAGCGAGGCTTTCCAGGATGAGTACCGCAGCCCCCTCACCAACAATGAAACCGTCGCGCTCTGCGTCGAAAGGTCGCGACGCCCTCTGCGGTTCATCGTTCCTGGTCGAGAGCGCGCGCGCAGCGTTGAAGCCACCAATCGCGATGGGAGTTATCACCGACTCGGCACCGCCGGTAATCATGACCTGCGCTTTACCCCTCTTTATAACCTCAAAAGATGTCCCTATGGCATCTGACCCGCTGGCGCATGCCGACACCGTACAGAAATTGGGTCCTTTAGCCCCCAGGGTAATCGATACCTGACCGGAGGCCATATCCGGTATCATCATCGGAATGAGGAACGGGCTGATCCGTTCCGCGCCCCTGTCCATCATTATCTGGTACTGGCTCAGTAAGGTGTTCAACCCACCCAGTCCGACGCCGATGATCGTCCCCGCTTCCTCGAGATTTAAGCTCTTCAGACCGGCATGCTCCACCGCCTGCAAGGCGGAGACGACGGCGAACTGCACAAAGCGATCCATGTGCCGCAACTCTTTGCGATCCAGATACTGCGACGGATCGAATCCTTTTACCTCCGCCGCAATCTTGGTCTCCGTAATCGAAGGGTCGTACTGTGTTATGTAGCCCACTCCCGATTGTCCGGCTACCAACGCATTCCAGGTCGACAGCGCATCGACGCCCAATGGAGTCACCATGCCGATTCCAGTTACTACCACTCGATTGCTCAACGAAGCGTTCCTCCCTATCAATGCATCGGAAGATTCCCGCGCCCGACGCCAGCTCGCATAACTTGACCCAGGGCGATTCACTTCAATATAATAGCATAAGTCAAGTTGGAGTCAAACCAATCGATAAGCTAGCGGCATACTCTGACAAAGTCGGAATGAGCACGCAATTGCTCAGGGTGGTTCCTTTTCTGCTGAAACCGCTTCAGGATACGCCAGGATCATACAAAGCGAATTCCGTACCCGATCCTGACATGCACACTTTATCACTCTTCGATTCAGTATGTGAACAAGCCATGAGACCCGATCTCCATGGAGCAATGAGAGGTAATCGTTAAAGCGATGGCAGGTAAGAAGAATTCAACCGCATCGGTCGCAATTGAAACGCTCGGTTGCAAGCTGAACCAGGCGGAAAGCGAATCCATAGCATTGAAGCTCTCCGAAAAGGGGTACAGGCTCGTACCGGCATCCGGCCGCTTCGATATTTACATACTCAACACATGCACCGTAACCCACATAGCCGACCGCAAATCACGGCATCTCCTGAGACTGGCGCGCCGCCGGAACCCGTATGCCTTTATGACAGCGATAGGCTGCTACGCCGACCGGTCTTTCGATGAGCTTGAAAAAATGAGCGAGATCGATCTTACCCTTCGGAATTCCGATAAGGACCGACTGCCTGCGATAATCGAGGAACAGCGAGCGCCCATCGCATCTAAAAAAAGCGGCGGCGAAGCCCTGCGCACCCGCAGCATGGTCAAAATCCAGGAGGGCTGCGACCATTTCTGCGCCTACTGCATCGTGCCGTACGTGCGTGGCCGCGAGCGCAGCGTGCCGGTGGAAGATATCTTAAGCGAAGTATCATCGAGGGTGAGTGCGGGCTACCGGGAGGTTGTGCTCACCGGCACCAGGATCGGGTCTCACCGGACGGGCCTCCCCGATCTCATCCGTCGAATACTCGCAGTGACCGGCATAGAGAGGCTGCGCCTGTCCTCGCTGCAACCGCGGGACATCACCGATGAACTCCTCGACCTGTGGAGTGATGGGAGATTATGTCGACATATCCATCTGCCGCTGCAGAGCGGCAGCGATCCCGTGCTCCGGCGTATGGGCAGACCGTACTCGATATCAGAATACGAGCGGGCGGTGGGACGCATCAGGGAGGCGATCCCCGGAGTATCCGTCACCACCGATGTGATCGTCGGCTTCCCGAGCGAAAGCGACGACGAGTTCGATGAAAGCTACGACTTCTGCCGCCGCATGTTTTTCTCAAACATACACGTATTCCCCTAT
>JAYEHL010000138.1:0-2397 GCA_034659515.1 Chloroflexota bacterium
ATCGTTATGGTCATTCTGGCCATTCTCGCTGGAGTAGTGGTGATGGCGGTTGGTGGTGTGTTTAGTTCAGCCCACGAGGCTGCTTACAATGCAGTCAAGGACGACATCCAGAACTCAGTAGTTGCTTATGCTACCGACCACAACGGAACTTTCCCGTATAACACGTCAAATGCCCTCGACTCCAATGCCAATTGCTCCACATGCTACGTACTTGACTTCACCCTCATGCTTACTGCGAACGGCGGTATGCTGCGCGAGGTTCCCGACGGATGTTTCGCGAAAACCGGCGCAGACAACGACAACTGTGACAGCGCGAGTATCGCCGGCTGTGACGCAGCCAACCACTATATATGGGGAGCGGACCAGTACGGGAATGTCTACTCCTTCTGTGACAACAGCTCAACCAGCACCGACGACTGCACCACTAATAACAGCGGTTTCCAAGGCGTATGGCCGTAACCTCAATTAAGAGAGATATCTCAGGCTCAAAACAAACCCCGTACAATGACTGAAAGAAGAGCTCCTTTGCAGGAGCTCTTCTTATTTATGATCTCTACACAAAAAGAGCGTGCTGAAAAGAGGTGCCTTCCCATCTCGTGAAAATCTGAGCCTAATGATGTCCCGCTGCGATTATCATCAAACGCCCCCATGTAGGGGCGAGCCCCTGTGCTCGCCCGACCAGGTATTCAATGTGATATTACAGATGATTGGATATCGAACTTATGCGCCACTCAACCTCCGTTTCAATTGACACGCATGTAGCTTCATAGTAAGATAATCAAACAGGTTATAGATATAACCTCATCCAGCATTATACTATGCTCGCAAAAGTTTTCAGCTGCGCCGTGATCGGACTGGAAGGTGCCATCGTCGAGGTGGAGGCCGATTTATCTTCAGGCCTGCCAGCGTTCAACATCGTGGGACTGCCGGATACGGCGGTGCAGGAGGCCAAGGAGCGCGTACGCGCTGCGATAAAGAACAGCAACCTCATTTTCCCGCAAAAGCGAATCACCGTCAACCTGGCACCCGCCGATCTGAAGAAAGAAGGGCCGTCTTACGACCTGCCCATAGCGATAGGCATACTGCTCAGCTCAGGGCAGGTCACTGCGGATACATCGAACACAGTCTTCCTCGGCGAGCTTTCTCTCGATGGCGGCCTGCGCCATACACACAGCATCCTTCCCATGGTAGCGCTGGCCGTTGAAAACGGCCTGTCGACAGCATTCGTCCCGGCCATCGACGCGCGCGAAGCCTCTCTCGTCCAGAGCGCAAGAATCCTTCCGGTGAACACTCTGTCCGAACTGACAGCCCACCTTAATGACGAGGTGCCGATCCTTCAATATCAGCCCGACAGTGAACCGGCGAGGCAGGCGACCATAAATGAAGCTGAGGCCGATTTCGCCGATATAAAAGGACAGGAACATGTAAAGAGAGCGCTCGAGGTAGCCGCCGCTGGCGGGCACAACCTGCTGATGAGCGGGCCGCCTGGCAGCGGAAAAACTCTCCTCGCACGCTCGCTCCCTTCGATACTCCCACAGATGACCAAGACCGAGGCCCTGGAGGTCACCAAGATATATAGCGTAAGCGGGCTCCTGCCGTCCGACACGCCGCTTATAATGCAGCGGCCGTATCGAGCTCCGCATTACACCATCTCCAACGCCGGTCTGGTAGGAGGCGGGCGGTGGCCGCGTCCGGGGGAAATCAGCCTCAGCCACCGCGGCGTCCTGTTCCTCGACGAACTCCCCGAATTCGGGCACAACGTCCTTGAGGTGCTGCGCCAGCCCCTCGAGGACAAGACCGTCACCATCGGGCGGGCGCAGGGCAGCGTCACCTTCCCGGCTAATTTCATGCTGCTGGCTGCGATGAACCCCTGCCCCTGCGGCTACTTCGGCGACCCGCTGAAGGAATGCACCTGCTCGCCGGGCACGATCTCGCGATATCAGAAGCGCATCAGCGGCCCCCTGCTCGATAGGATCGACATATTCGTCCAGGTGCCCCGCATCGAGTATGATAAGCTTGCAGACGATGGAAGGGGAGAGCCCTCCGAAGCCATTCGCTCAAGGATCGAGGATGCACGCAACTTTCAGCTCTCGCGATTCAAGGAAACCAGGATAATCTGCAACGCAGAGATGTCTCCCGCGCAGGTCAAGCAATTCTGTCGGATAGAGACTGAAGCCCAGAGCCTGCTCAAAGCGGCGATGCAGCAGATGGCGCTCTCAGCCAGGGCCTTCCATCGCGTGCTCAAGCTGGCACGAACGATCGCCGACCTGACCAGGGAACCGATAATTCACACAAGCCATCTGGCTGAGGCACTGCAATACAGGCCGAGGAGCCTGTCCCAATAGACAGTCCAATGCGAACTTTCCTAAATATGTAAACCAGCACATGCAATCGACC
>JAYEHL010000139.1:0-12229 GCA_034659515.1 Chloroflexota bacterium
CGATTAGTTTACATAAATGACAAAATCGTGAATCGGGATAAGGCTGCGGTCTCGGCCTTCGACCGCGGGCTGCTCTACGGTTACGGTCTGTTCGAGACGATGCGCTCGTACGGAGGCGCCGTCTTTCGCCTCGACCGCCACCTGAATCGATTGACGCGCTCGGCGGAGGCGATCGGGCTCGCCCCGGCGCTCGATGTGCCGCAGCTGGCCTTCGCAGTCGCGCAGACGCTCGATGCGAACGGGATCGCCGACGCGCGCATCAGGCTCACGGTGACGGCAGGGCAGGGCGGGCGCGCGCTGTCGCTCCCCGCGTCGGGCCCGCTTACGGTAATGATCGCTGTGGAAGAACTCGCGCTGCCTTCTCCCGATGTTTACTCCAAGGGATTGAGCGCCTGCATCGTAAGCATCAGGCGCAACAGCGGTTCGCCCCTGTCTCGAATGAAGACGATCGGTTTCATGGACAACATCCTCGCTCGTGACGAGGCGTCGCGGAAGGGGGCGGACGAGGCGATACTGCTCAACGAGCGTGGTCGCGTCGTCGAGTGCAGCACGAGCAACATCTTCATCGTCGAGTCGGGCGGTCTCGTCACGCCGCCGCTCGACAGCGGGATATTGTCCGGCGTGACGCGGGAGGCGGTCATCGAGCTGGCGTCGCAAATTGGCATCGAGGTAAAGGAGGAGACAGTCGCCATCGAAAGGCTGCTCCTCGCCGATGAAGTGTTCATAACCAATTCGATAATCGAGCTGATGCCGGTTGTCTCCATCGACGGCAGGGCTGTAGGCGCGGGAGGCCCCGGTGAGATGACGCGGCGCTTAATGTCGGCATACAGGGAACTTGCCGTCGCGGGCCTTCGTTGACCCTCGTGGCGCAGTCGTGTTATCATAGCTAAACTTTTTATTCGAGGTAATTCACAAGTGGGAATATTCGACAAGGTACTTAAACGAAGCAAGGAAAGTTGGTTCAGCAAGGTTGCAAATTTATTCGAGCGCTCCACGGCGGCGGATGTGCTCGGCGATGACCTGGAAGAGCTGCTGATCTCCGCCGACGTAGGGGTCGGCACGACGATGGCGTTGCTGGATAACGTTCGTGCCAGGGCCAGGTCCGAAAGGTTGCAGGAAAGCTCGCAGGTATACGGCGTGTTGAAGCAGGAGATGGAGCGTATGCTCGAGGTGACGGCGGACTCGAACAAGCCGGGCGTCGGTTCGGCGAAGCCGTGGGTGATACTCGTCGTGGGCGTCAACGGCACCGGCAAGACGCTGTCGATAGCCAAGATGGCCAACATTCACATCAAGCAGGGGAAGAAGGTCGTCATCGCCGCAGCGGATACGTTCCGGGCAGCGGCCATCGAGCAGATCAGGATACTGGGCGACCGCGTCGGGGCCGACGTCGTCTATCACAAGTCGGGGGCGGATCCCGGCGCCGTGGTCTTCGACAGCATGGAGGCGGCCAAGGCGCGCGGGGTGGATGTGTTGATCATCGACACGGCGGGGCGACTGCACACCAAGTTCAACCTGATGGAAGAATTGAAGAAGGTCCGTCGCATAATCGAAAGGAGCGATTCATCTGCGCCGCACGAGGTTTATCTGGTTATGGATGCGACCACCGGCCAGAACGGGCTGGCCCAGGCGAAATACTTCACCGAGGCGGTGGACGTCACCGGCATCATATTGACCAAGCTCGACGGCACGTCCAAGGGCGGCATTGTGCTGGCGATCTGCGATGATCTGAAGATACCGATCTTATTTATCGGCACCGGCGAGGGCGTGGACGATATCGCCCTGTTCGATGCACATGCGTTCATCGAGGAGCTATCTTCTTGATAGATGCACTGGTATGGTTTATTACTGTTGAAATCCTGAGCCTGATATTTCTCCCTGTCACGTTCCTGCTGTTCAAGAGACTGCCCGACAGGGGCTATGCCTTCAGCAAGGCCCTTTCGATACTCCTGATCACATTTGTCGTATGGCTTTTATCGTCGATCCACATACTCCCTAATATGCAGTGGGCGATCATCCTCGTCGTGGTGTTCTTCGCCGTCTGCTCATTCGTCCTGTTCTGGCGGCGGCGGTCGGATATTAAAGAATACATATCGAAGAACCGCGGCGTGATCATCGCCGTAGAGGCCCTGTTCCTCGGCGCGTTTGTCCTCTACGGGTTGGTGCGCGCCTACAACCCCGAGATCCTCTACACCGAAAAGCCGATGGATTTCGCCTTCCTCAATGCCATCATTCGCACCGATTATTTCCCTCCTCAGGACCCCTGGCTCAGCGGCTTCAGCCTGAATAACTACTATTTCGGCCACGCGATAATGGCTACAATGGCCAAGCTCACAGGGGTCGGCTCAGCAGTCGCGTTCAATCTCTCGCTTGCGCTGGTGTTCGCCCTCGCCTCCGTGGGCTCGTTCAGCATCGTCTACAACCTCGTCAGGTTGTGTCGAGGGGGTATCAGGGTGGCCATAGGCTTCGGACTGGTGGCCGCTGGGTTCCTGCTGGCCATAGGCAACCTACAGGGGATACTGGAGATGTTCTACGCGCATGGCATCGGGGGCGAAGGCTTCTGGTCATGGATCGGCATCGAGGGGATGAACAGCCCGTATCAAAGCTCCCAATGGTATCCCACGGAGTTCTGGTGGTGGTGGCACGCGACAAGGATGATCCAGGTGCCGGGTGCGGACTATACCATAGCCGAATTTCCAAACTTCACCTTCGTTCTGGGTGATTTACACGCGCATCTTCTCTCCCTGCCCTTCGTCCTGCTCAGCCTGGCTGTATGCCTGAATATATTCGCCACAAAGGCAAATCTCGGCCTCGCATGGCTGAAACGGAATATAGTTCCGTTCATAATAATGATCATATGTATCGGGTCGCTGGGGGCTATCCATACGTGGGATCTCCCCATCTACGTTTTCGTCTTCATCGGTACGATATTTATCCACGCGTATATGAGGCGCAATGAGGAGGGATATCGCTGGTGGTCCGGCTGGATGGCGCTCAGTGCCATCGCCATAGCCGGTGTCTTCCTGTGCTACCTTCCCTTCTATATAAACCTTAAAAGCCCGGTCACCGGTATCATCCCATGGGACGGCCCGAATACGCGGCCGTTCTTCTATTTCATGGTGTGGGGGCTGTTCCTCTTCGTCGGCGTCTCGTTCATTGTGTCGCAGGTGCGCAGCGGTTTGAGCGGCGTTTCATGGCGCAGGGCGGGCCTTGTAGCTCTGGCCGTGCTGTGGCCGTGGGCGATATGGGCGATAGCGACGGCGGCGACCGGTGGGGAGAGCTCTGTCTGGGGCAAGCTGTGGAACCTGTCCCCCCTGCTTATACTGCTTGCCCTGATCGTATTTATAGTTATACGCAAGGCAGAAAGGGGCGATAAGGGCGAGCGGTGGCCGCTATATGCATTACTGCTGTTTTTTACAGCTGTGTTGCTCACTGTCGGCTGCGAGCTGTTCTATATAGGTGACATTTTCAATAATCGCATGAACACCGTCTTCAGGTTCTACTTCCAGGCGTGGGTGCTGTTTGACATAGCTTCAGCCTTTGCCATATATTATCTCTATCGTAATTGGAAGCCGGTGCGCATTGCGGGCCGTTCGGCGCGATATATCTGGTGGGGCCTTCTAGCGATGCTGGTCGCATGCAGTTTAATTTACTCGGTTTCCGCTGTTTTTAGCAAGACCAACTCCTTCTCCGTAAGCCCTACCCTCGACGGGTCGGCGTGGCATCAAAGTGCACATCCCGAAGAATGGGAGGCGATCTCTTGGATGAACAGCAATATCGATGGAGCACCAGTGATCGTCACAGCTCCCGGTTATTCTTATACGGATCACGGGATCGTCTCTGTGTTCACCGGGTTGCCCACCGTCCTCGGGTGGGAAAGCCACGAGTATGTGTGGCGGGGCTCGGATAGCGATTACGCCGGTAGGCGAGATGACATCGAACAGATATACACGGGCATTGATCCATCGCTGGTGCAGGAGCTGCTCGAGGAATACGATGTCACGTATGTTTATGTGGGACGTCTGGAGGGTGAGATGTATGGAGAGGATGCGGGAAGGGAGCTGCGGGCTTATATGGACGTGCCCTATGAGCAGGGCGGCGTCGTTATATACCAGGTCAAAGAGTAAATACAGGTAAAGTCTACGATCATGCAAGTGGCGTATGTAATACTCTGGTGGCTGGCGCTGGAGCTCATCGGACTGGTGAGCTTCCCGCTGGTGTCCAGGGTGTGCGTCCGTCTTAAGGATAAGGGTTACGCAATCTCCAAGATATTCGGCCTCTTATTTTTAACCTTCCTTACGTGGCTGTTTTCAAGCATTCATTTACTTCAGTTCGGATACGCCGGCATCATTCTATCGCTGGCCGTACTGGCGGCGCTCTCCCTCTACTTCGGCAGGGAGAATTTAAAGATCAAGAACTGGCCCCGAAAACAGATGCTGACCAGCGAGCTGGTATTCGCCGTCTCGTTTATAGCGTTCCTGCTGGTCATGTGGGGGGAACCGGACATTTTCTATGGCGGCGCGGACTACTTCATGGACTTCGCCTTCATGAACTCGATCCTTCAAGGCGGTTACTTCCCTCCCGTCGACCCGTGGTTCGCCGGCGAAACCCTGCCTTACTACTACGGCGGACACCTTTCTGTGGCCAGCCTGACCATGCTTACCAACGTGCCGCCGGAGATAGCTTTCAATATCGCCGTGGCCATGTTCTTCGCCCTGACCGCGAGCGCATCTTACGGGCTGGGCTACAACCTGACAGGGCGCAGGCTGTATGGCGTATTGACGCTGGTATTCGTCTGCTTCACCGGATTCCTTACAGGTACATATCAGCTTATCGGTTATGTTTATCATACTAGCATCCTGGGCGCTCCATATATCGAAGCGCCGAATATAGCCGAGTGGATGATGAACTTCGATTTCTGGAGCGCTCCGTGGGTGCTTCCCGGGGCGATGGCCCAGTATCCTTACTACACCTTCCTGGCGGGGACGCTGCACGCATTTATGATGAGCATTCCGTTTCAGTTGATGTTTATCACCCTCGTTTACGCGCTGTTTAAGAGGAGCCGGGGCGCGGGTGAAATCTCCCGGGCGGATACCGCGATCGAGATCGCTGTATTGGGGGTTTGTCTTGGATTTTTCTCCATAGTAAATACGTGGGAATATCCGGTATATGCGATCTTCCTCGTGGCTGCCTACATTCTGTTGAGGATGAGGCGTGGATGGAAGAGCACTTTCGGCGTTCCGGCAGCGATCATCGCTGTAAGCTTGCTTTTGTATCTGCCGTACTTCCTGACCAGAGGCATGGGAGGAGTGGGTGGAATCGATTTTGTAGTGTGCGAAGGGATGCTGGTGATAGAGCCGACGGATTTCGCCGGCTTCTTCGAAGCGATCGGCCTGTTCTTGTTCCTTATTCTCTCGCTGCTCGTTGTCCTTCCCAGATGGGGTATGCCGAGAATAAAGGAATCGATAGCGGCGGCGATGAAGGGCCGGCTGCCCGCGATTATAGCTGCAATCGCCTTTCTATCCGCCATTCTGGTCGCGGTGTTTACGGGTCTTCATGTCCTCATAGCTGCGGTGCCGATGATCCTTGTGCCGCTGTATTACATATTCAGAAAGAAGACGAAATCGACGAGGGAATTCGTGCTGCTCCTCGTGCTCATCGGCGGCGCGCTGGCGTTGTTCTGCGAGCTCTTTTACATCGATGATATGTACGGCCAGCCGTGGGAGCGGTTTAACACGGTCTTCAAGATATACGTGCCGTTGTGGATATTCCTCGGAATATCATCGGCGTACGCAGTGTTTTACTTTTTGAGAAATACCAGAATACGCTGGGTAAAAGCCGGATGGATCGTTGTGCTGGCCGCCTTCATTATAGCTATCTGTATCCATCCCATAGCCTCCACCGTGAGCGCGACCGGCGGCAGGCAGGTGGGATGGGGGTTGACCAGGGGGACACTGGACGGCATGGCCTATCTTGAAACCATATATGAGGATGACTATGCGGCTATAAAGTGGCTGAATGAGAATATCGATGGCTCGCATGTGATACTGGAAGCGCCCGGCGCTGTGTTCCAGTATACATCCCGCGTCTCGACGTTCACCGGCCTGCCTACGGTAATCGGATGGACGTCATGGGAGGTGATGTGGCGCGGCGATTTCGGCGCGGTCGAAGATCGGGAGAGGGATGTGAACGCCGTGTATAACGCGTCCGATAATGTGGAAGCGATCGATCTGTTGCAAACATACGATGTGAGATACATCTACATCGGGAGTGTGGAGAGGGACAGGTATACGGAGGAGGGATTGCAGAAGTTTGCCGATTTGACAGATTACTACAGCGTGGTGTATGAAAATGGTAGCGTTGCCATATATGAGGTACTGGAGGAGTAGTGGAGCCAAGCGACTCTGACGCATCGCCGTTCGTTGCCGTATTGAAATCCCGTTTGAACCGGGAAGCGGCGGTATACTCATGCCTCGTTCTCGCCGCTTTCATTATGCGCATGTGGGACCTCGGTGCGCGTGCCGTCCACTACGATGAGGGCATCCATCTCGGGTGCAGCCGCAATGGATTAGATCCATCCGGGTGGTGCATTGAAGCATGGACGCACGGGCCTTTCCAGTTCATCGGCACCGCTGCGAGCTTCGCCGTCTTCGGCGAGAGCGAGGTCTCAGCCCGTCTGCTGCCGGCGATATTCGGTACAGCCATAGTGGTGCTCCCGTATTTCCTGCGTCGCCAGCTCGGCCGCTGGGGGGCGCTGGCGGTCGCTGTGTTGCTGGCTTTTTCGCCGCTGTTCATGTACTACAGCCGCTACGCCCGCAACGATATCTACATCGCCTTTTTTACCCTCCTCCTGATCGTATGCATCTGGAACTACATCGATTCCCGTAAATCGCGGTGGCTTTACATCGGTGCAGCGGCGTTGAGCTTCAGCTTCTGTACTAAGGAAGTTACGTACATAAATCTGGCGATCATCGCCCTTTTCCTGAGCGTGGTCTCGGTCAGGGAGCTGGCGCAGAGGGTTCCCAAGCGGTTGAATCTCGAGGGCCTCTCGCCCCAGGCCGATGTCCTGATTCTCATCGGCACGCTGGCGCTGCCGCTGTTCGCCGGGTTCGTTAACCTGCTGCCCGGCGTCGATCTCGGGCAGGACCTCTCGAATCCGTGGGCCATAGCGATCGTCGCCGTACTGTTCGCAATCGCTGCGGCCATAGGCATCAGGTGGGACCTCAAGCGCTGGCTGATCTCGGCGGCGATATTCTACGGCATATTCATATTGATATACAGCTTCTTTTTCCAGCAAGGCTACGGGCTGGTCGTCGGTCTGTGGGGCAACGTGGCCTACTGGGTCGGGGAGCACGGGACTGCCAGGGGGGGCCAACCCGAATATTATTATTTAATGATGATTCCTATATATGAATTCCTGCCCGTTATTCTGGCGTCAATCGCTTTGGTCTATAGTGCAATTACGAAGAACTTAGCGACGATAGTTTCAGTTGTTGTAGTTGTATTAACAACAATGTTATTTGCATTTTCTTTCGGTATGAAAGATGCAGTGAAAGAGGCTCTACGAGTAATTATCTATATAGCGTCCTCCGGCCTTGTCTTCTGTGCACTAGTAACCATAGTTTTTAGGACAGGCAAGCTTGCGCTCAGGCTCCCCACCGTTCAAAGATATATAACGGATAAAAAAGTCGATGTCGGCGTCTGGCTACGGCGGTTTAAGATTCAATGGCTTGAAAGGAAAAGCTTATATTCTGCACTTCTATTACTTGCTGCGGGGGGCTCGATACTGATATATGCGTTCAAGATATGGAGTAGTGTCTCTGAAGAAGAACCGACTTCGTCACTGACCTCGACATTGTTATTGCTATGTGCCGCAGCGAGTGTGGTTCTCTATGCTCATTTCGGCAGAGCGAAACTATTTGTTAAATTCCTTATATACTGGGCGGCGATGAGCCTTATTTTATTTTCATTCTTCGGGGAGAAGATGCCGTGGCTTTCGCTGCATGTGATATTGCCTGCCATTGTTTTAGGCGGGGCGTTTATCGGGCACATGGCCAGAGGCTTGAACAGGGACAGGATAAAAAGTTGGTTGCCCTCAAAGGATTCGAAGGATGTCAAACGTTGGTTGTACTCAACCGTCGCGGTGGTTTGCGCATCGACGCTGCTATTTCTAACCGGTTATACAGCCTACGTCGCGTGCAAGGAGAGTTATCAGGTGGAGGACGAGCCGCCGCAGATGCTATTGTACGCCGGTGTGTCGGCGGACGTGCCGCGTATAGTCGCGCTTATCGAGGACTTCGCCAGCGAGACCGGGATGGGCTACGACCTTCCGATCACCGTCGACAGCAGGGATTCTAACTTCGATAACGGGTGGCGCTGGTATTTGAGAGACTATACCAATGTATCCACGCCGGACCTGACATCGATGACCTCGGAACCCCAGGGCTGGGTGCTCATACTGAATATAGCCAATGAGGCCGCCGCCGCGCCGTATATCGATAAATACGGTGAGGGGGAGAGGATAACCATGCTAATATGGTTCCCCGAGGAATATAAGGATAAGGAAAAGTTTACTCCCGATTGGTGGTGGGGGTATTTCTTGCACCGGGAAACCGAAGGTCCTTTGCTGAATAGGGAGGGGATCGTTTATTTCTTGGATATCGATTCCTCAGCGCAATAAAATGATATTGGTCGTTTATGAGAAAAAGTCTGTTTAAAAGCCGGCGTTTCTGGATCGGCATAGCCATCAGCATCATCTTCCTGGCGCTTTTCCTCTACCAGGTCGATTTTGCCGAAATGGGCCGCGAGCTTAGCAAGGCGAATTACATCTACCTGCTGCCCGGTATCCTGATCTATCTGCTGGGCGTTTTCTTCAGGGCGGTGCGCTGGCGCTATCTGTTGAAGCCATTGGGCAGTTTTCCCGTGTTCCGGCTGTTCTCGCTGATTCTTATCGGTATGCTGGTGAACAATATCATACCGGCACGCCTGGGCATAGTGGCCAGGGCCATAATACTGGGCGAGAGGGCCAAGATCAGCAAGATGGCCATAGGTGGGACGATGGTGGTGGAGCAGGTCTTCGACGGGGTGATACTGCTTTTCTTTGCGGCGATCATATCCTTTTTCGCACCGTTGAGCGGCTGGATTCAGCAGGTTGTCTACATCACGGCCGGCCTGTTCCTGGCCTTGCTGGCGACATGCATCGTTTTTGCCTCCTCTCCACGGGTGGCGCAGAAAGGCTTGGTGCTGCTGCTGCGCGTGTTGCCGGAAAAGTGGCACAGTAAGGCGGGCGAGTGGTTCATGCGCTTGATCGATGGCCTGGGCGTGATGCGCAGCCCGATCAAGCTGCTTGTCGTGTTCGCGATGTCGGCGCTGGTGTGGCTCTGCGAGGCCGGTTTGTTCTACATGGTCGCTTTCTCCTTCGATCTGCAGGTGCCGTACTACGTGTTCATGCTGGCGACGGCGGTCGCCAACCTCGCCTGGGTTCTGCTGATGACGCAGGGCGGGTTGGGCTCCTTCGATCTCGCCTGCCAGAAATCGCTGGAGCTGTTCAATATCGGTTCCGCCCTGGCTGCCTCTTACGTGATCGTAGTACACGCGCTCATACTCATCATCACGATCCCGCTCGGATTCGTGTGTCTGTGGATAGAGAACCTGTCGCTGGACAAGGTGATAGGGCAGAAGGGTGAGATAGACGGCGGCGGGTGATGCGGCCCGCTTTTGATCGAGAGTGTAGTCGCTCTATTTGCAAAATCGCATCTTTAACAATGAGAAGAACATGTGAGGGGCGTTCGACAGGCTGAAGGTAGAGCCCTGCGAATGTTTCCAGACCACGGGGAACTCCACGACTTTGCAGCCTCCCTTGCTCAGCTTCCACAGCAGCTCGACATCGAACTCGAACCCTTTCGTCGTAAGTGAAGGCAGTACGCCCTTGATCGCCTCTTTCTTAAAGACCTTTACCCCGCATTGCGTATCCTTGAAATTCAAGCCGAAGATCGCGCGGACGATGATGTTGAACGCCCTGCTCGAAAACCTTCTCATGAACGGCTGCTGCACGGTTATTATCGATTTGCTCAGCCGCCGGGATGCTATGACTCCATCGGCGTTCGCCAGCGCGGCGAACATCTTTTCGATCTCGTCCGGTTCTACGGAGTCATCGGCGTCGGCGAATCCGATACTTTCGCCTTGCGCCGCTTTGAAGCCCTCGATTATCGCTCCGCCCTTTCCCAGTTTTTCGTTGAAATGCAGCGCCTTTATCTGAGGATGTTTCGAGTGGAAGGCCTCGACGATCTCGTGCGTCCTGTCGTTGCAGCCGTTACAGACGACAATAATCTCCTGCTCCGGAAATCGTCCGCAGAAGTTGAGCAATACGCTTTCTATCCTGGCCTCTTCGTTGTAAGCCGGAACTACGATGGAAATATCGGTCATTCTGCTCATTTGTTTAACGGTCGGCTGCTTTTGTGGGTCTAGGGCTGTATTATACAACAGCCGGGGTCCGCTCGCATCATAGCATGTCTGGAAAACTGACAAATGCGTTTTTTGGGTCTATAATAGCTTTCATTACAGAGTGGGTGCGATCGAGGGGTATCGCGGGCCCGGGTGATATCGAGATTTAAGGCGGGCGAAGAATGAGAGTCGGCATTATCGGCGGCGGGATAGCCGGGCTCACCGCGGCTTACGAATTGAGCAAGGCAGGACACAAGGTGTTGCTCTTCGATGGGGATGATGAGCTCGGCGGGCAGGTGAGGACTTTCACTGTCGGCGGCGCGCGGCTGGAGCGTCTGTACCACCATATCTTCACCAGTGATGTTGACATAATATCGCTTATCGAAGAACTTGATCTCGGGTCGAGGATGCTATGGATGGATTCCAAGGTCGGGCTCTACCGCGACGGCAGGGTGTACGATTTCGTTACGCCCATCGATCTGTTGAGGTTCAGACCGCTCGGCATCATCGACCGCGTGCGCCTGGGGCTGGTGTCGCTCTATCTGCGGCGGTATGAGAACTGGCGCGCGCTGGAGGGCGTGATGGCGAGGGACTGGGTCGTGAAGTATGGCGGCAAGCGCAGCTACGATGCGATCTGGGGCCCGATGCTGAAGAACAAGTTCGGGTCGTACAGTGATAAGGTCGGCATGGTCTGGCTCTGGGGCAAGCTGCACCTGCGCCTTTCGTCGCGCCAGGGTGAGAAAGAGCGCCTCGGCTACATGTGTGGCAGCTTCGGGCTGCTGATCGATGCCTTGCGGGATCGCATCGTCGCCGCCGGAGGTGAGATATACACCTCGACGCCCGTCGATAAAGTCGATGTCGAGAATGGCAGGGCGTCCGGTATCGAGGCCGGCGGGCGTGTCCATCCCTGTGACGCTGTTATCGCCGCCGTGCCGTCGGACGTTTTCCTGGGCATCGCGCCCGGGCTGCCGCCGGAATACGCCTCGAAGGTGATGTCGGCGAAGTACCTCGGCGCAGTCGTGTTGGTGCTGACGCTGAACAGGTCGATGTCGCGCTTCTACTGGATGAACATCAGCGATGCCGATTTTCCCTTCGTCGCCGTTATCGAGCACACCAATTTCGTCGACCCATCGGCGTATGGCGGCAGGCATGTGGTTTACATATCGAATTACCTTCCGACGGACAGCCGTATGTATTCGATGTCCGTCGAGCAGTTGCTGTCGGAGTACTGGCCGCATATCAAAGAGATCGCCCCGGACTTCAACGTCGGCTGGATTGTGGACAAGGAAGTTTTCCGGGCGGAGGCGGCGCAACCCATCATCGGCACCAATTATTCCTCGCGCATACCGGAACATGCGACGCCCGTCGGCGGCCTGTTCCTGGCGAATTCCACGCAGATATATCCTGAGGATCGCGGCATGAACTACAGCGTGCGGTTGGGGCGGGATGTGGCGCGGCTGGTGGGTGGGGACGAATAGGGCACAGTCCTTCCAAGGAAGGATGTCCCTACGATTGTGGTGGGTTTGCGTTCGGATTCTCCTCGTCGCTATCCCAATTCGCAGGGTTGTCCGCGATGTATTGTCGCACGCCGTTCGATTCATTTTCGTCGCGGATGACGCGTTCGTAGTAGTTGCGTTGCCAGACAGGATTTCCTTGCGTATTGCGCGATTGGTTAATGCGTTTGGCGGCGTTCATTTTGGCATAGCCGATGATTTTGGGGATCAACATTCTGCGCCGGTGTATCGGGTCGTTCGGCGGTAGGGGCAATTAATGAATTTCCCCTACGTTC
>JAYEHL010000140.1:0-11867 GCA_034659515.1 Chloroflexota bacterium
GGCGCACCCCCCACCTCCGGCAACCCAGCTATCTCAGCTTTGTAAAACGACCTGAGATATGTAGCTTTGCGCCCCGTAATCGCTCACGGTTTGCCTTTCTCGGAGTTGGAATATTTTATTTATTTTTATATTCGCTAATCGCGTATTAAAGTGTTATACAACACGTGAGCGTATTTGTCAACACCTTTGAGATATATTTCACAAACCGTGCGATACATTTCATAAATCGATCGAAATATTGGAAATACCGATAACTACTTTCTGGGGCTTTTCAATGCCGAAAATGTAACACAAACTTGCCGGAATTGCAAGACCATTTCAACACCACCATTCTCCCCTCTTTATGAAAGAGCCTGCCCTGAGTCCTTCTACGGAAGGACCGAAGGGGGAACTGAGGGGGATTGCCCTCACCTTAATTAATCACCCCTGAACGATTGCCCCATCATTGGTGGATTTGGCATCGACCGTTTTTACCACCGACGTAGGGGCGATTAATCAATCGCCCGGTTCGCCCGCCGTTTCCTCCCCCTTTATGAAAGGGGGACAGAGGGGGATTGTCTCCCCGTAGGCCCGTAGGGTGGGTACAAAAACCCACCGCAACAAAATAAACGGCGGGTTACACTTAACCCGCCCTGCCGACGTCGAGGATCCCGTAGGGGCGATTAATCAATCGCCCGATTCGCCCGCCATTTCAACACCGCAGGAAATCGACTACTTCCTTGTTAAACCTCCTGCTCATCTCCATGAAAAACGAATGCGAGCCGCCCTCGAACTCCAACATCCTCGCGCCGGGGATACGCTCCGCCACCACCCTGGAGAACTCTATCGGCACTATCTTATCATGCGTACCGGCCATCACCAGCGTAGGCGACTGGATGCGATCCAGCCTGTCGATGGTGTTGTACGTCGACACCGCCCTCAGCTGATCGATGACGCCGCTGAATCCGCCCTGCTTGAAATACCACCTGGCGCCCAGCACCATCGGTATGCGGAACACGCGGCGTCCGAAGGCCAGCGCGGTGAAACGGGTCATCATCCCTTTAACATCGACGTTCTCGGCATCGCTCCGTATCCTTTCGTTGAAGTCCTCGCCCAGCCCCGTGCTCTCGCGCAGCTCGGCGGACTTACTCTCCCAGAACTCATAATTCACGGACTCGTTCATCCCCGCAGTGGCGGCCGCCAGCACCAGCCTGCCGACCCGCTGCGGGAAGCTGATGGCGATCTCCTGCGCGATCATGCTCCCCAGCGACACACCGACGAAGTGGGCCCTGTCGATGCCGAGAAAATCGAGCAGGCCGACGGTGTCCTCCGCCATCCTGTACACGGAATAAGGCTCGTCCAGCCTGGCGGTCCTGCCCACGCCGCGACTGTTGAAGGCTATCACCCTGTAATACTTGCCGAGCGTGGGCATGTTCATGAACCAGGAATCCTTGCTGGCGCCCAGCCCCATGATCAGCACCAGCGCCTCTCCCTGGCCGCGCTCGGTGTAAGAGATGCTTATATCGTTGACTCTGGCCCTGGGCATAATGATCCCCCTTATTCAATCGATAGGCTCTATCTGCATTACCGTCCTGAACTGAAAATCAACCTCGTAACCAACGAACCGCTGATTCAGCGAAGCGCCGGTCGCAACTATAGTGGCAGAGGTTCCGACGTACGGAGCCGGGCCGCCGTCCCTCGCGAAGTGCACGCCACTGCCATCCAGCACGGAGCCGTCCATCGCCGCGCCGGGTCGCGAAACGTGATTGCAGCAATAGCCGGTCGTGGAGAGGACATCCATCGGCACCATTATATCCAGCCCTATGCTCATGTACGATTCGCCGAGAGACGGCGAGTCCATCAGCATGGCTCCAGCCGTATCCGGCACGCCGTCACCCAGCGAATAAACGGTAGCAGCGCCCGAAACATCCTCCGATATGACATCGACATCGGCTATGCCGTCCTCCACATACAGCTGGCCGACAGCATCCCCATCCAGCATGAAAAGCAACTCCATGTCGATCTCCGCAAATATATCAGGTATGACGACCGGATCGGCGCGGAAGCTCGCATCATCGATGATTACTTCGCGGGACCCGTTGATTACATTCTTGCTTACGTACATATCGAATGTCGCCGTTGGGAAATCCACCGTCCTGACCACTGGGGTTCCACCCATCAGGGAGAACATCATCGTAATCTCGCCGCCGGCGACACGGTACGGAATACTCCACATTCCCTCCATCGGCCTGGTAACCGCAAGGGTCCGGCTCAATCCGCCGACGGATATTTCGTGCTCACCTTCCTCCTCGAGCACGTACACAAAATCGATCGTGCGGGTCTCCCCTGGAAGCAATGTGACATCCTGTGAGAAGTATCCGCCATCGCTTCCGACGCTCACATTCACCGTGCAGGTGCCCTCCATATCCCCGATATTGGCCACATCCACCGATATGGTCGCTTCCTCGTAAACCTCCACCGCCATCGGCGACACGCGCAGGTCAGGGAATTCAAATTCGGCGGCGGGGGAGCTGCAGGCGGCAACGCAGGATGCTAACATGAACAGGGAGAAAATCGTCACAACAAACCAGCGAAACATCACGTCTTCTTAACGAACTATACTGAACGCACCTGGCGATATAGTGATATTTTTGGTGGGCCCGGGAGGGATCGAACCTCCGACCAATCGGTTATGAGCCGACCGCTCTGCCGCTGAGCTACAGGCCCTGGAGGCAAAAGTAGTCTACAAAACAACACCGCCAAAGTCAAGCTGGAAGGTATATGCAATTAAGTATTCTGCACACCGCCCCACTCTACCCCTTCGACTGGCCAGAATCTTGGGGTTTCACGTAGAGACGCAAAATATTGCGTCTCTACATCGGTCATCGCACCACATTCCATACCCACCCGCACCACCGCCTTGGGCGAATACAAGATTCGCCCCTACGCCTGCTGTAATCCCCCTTTGTTAAAGGGGGACTGAGGGGGATTTTAAAAGACGGGGGCGCAATCCATCGAGCGACGCGGCAACCTCGTTGTTTGTTATGTGTAGGGGCAAGGCATGCCTTGCCCTCTGGATTGTCCTTCCCCCATCGAAAGGACCGTACCCCATAGGAATCGCCCGATAAGATTGAGATTCTTCTTTCGCCCCTACCTCTCGACATGACACGCACTCCACACCCTTTGTTTTTTCACACTGTTAGCTTATAATCAATAGCGAAAATCGATAAGAATGTTGCTATGGGTGAAAACGTAGAAAAACCGGCTAATTACAATCCACAGGAGATAGAACCTAAATGGCAGGCGAGGTGGGCGGAGACCCACCTTTATGAAGTGGAGGAGGACGCCCCCCGCCCCAAGTGGTACGCCCTCACCATGTTTCCCTACACATCGGGCGACCTGCATGTAGGACACTGGTACGCCATGGCCCCCTCCGACGTACACGCCCGTTTCAAGCGGATGAAGGGCTACAATGTGCTGCACCCCATAGGCTTCGACGCCTTCGGTCTGCCCGCCGAGAACGCCGCCATCAAGCGCGGCATCCATCCGTACAAATGGACGATGGACAATGTCGAGCGGATGCGTGAACAGCTCAAGCGCATGGGCTCTATGTACGACTGGCGGCGCGAGGTCATCACATGCCTCCCGGAATATTACAGGTGGACGCAATGGTTCTTCCTCAAGCTGTACGAGGGCGGCCTGGCCTACCGCGACAAGGCGCCGGTCAACTGGTGCCCCAAGTGCCAGACGGTGCTGGCCAACGAACAGGTAGTCGGCGAAGGGATATGCGAGAGGTGCGACACCCCGGTTATTCGAAAGGATCTGGAGCAGTGGTTCTTCCGTATCACCAGGTACGTCGATGAGCTGCTCGATTTCGGCGGGACGGAGTGGCCCGAGCGCATAAAGGCGATGCAGGCCAACTGGATCGGCAAGAGCCGCGGAGTGGAGATATCGTTCGGTCTGGAGAACGGCGGCGGGTTCAGCGTTTTTACGACCAGGATCGATACCATATACGGGGTCACCTTCGTCGTGCTCGCGCCGGAGCATCCGCTGGTCGCCGAGCTGACTACACCCGACCGCAGGGAAGAGGTCGAGCGCTACATCGAATCGACGCGACGGCAGTCGGAGATAGAGAGAACTTCGACCGAGCGGGAGAAGACGGGCGTGTTCATCGGTGAGTATGCGATCAATAAGCTCAACGGCGAGCGCGTGCCGGTATTCATCGCCGATTACGTGCTGATGAGCTACGGCACAGGAGCGGTGATGGCGGTGCCGGCCCACGACCAGCGCGACTTCGCCTTCGCCGGGAAGTTCGATCTGCCGATCCGTGTGGTGATCGCGCCGCCCGATTGGAACGGCGGCGAGTTAACCGAAGCCCACACCGAAGCGGGAACGATGGTCAACTCGGCCCATTTCGGCGGTATGCCCAGCGATAAGGCCATCGAGTCCATCGCCGACTATGTGGAGGAGAAGGGCTACGGCGAACGGAAGATAACGTATCGAATACGCGACTGGCTCATCTCGCGGCAGCGCTACTGGGGCGCGCCCATACCAATGATTTACTGCGATAAATGCGGCGTCGTGCCGGTACCGGAGGGCGATCTGCCGGTGCTGCTGCCGGAGGACGCCGAGTTCAAGCCCACCGGCGAGTCCCCGCTGAAGTACTGCGAATCGTTCGTCAATACGACCTGCCCGCAGTGCAATTCCCCCGCCAGGCGCGAGACAGATACCATGGACACCTTCATGTGCTCCTCGTGGTACTTCCTGCGCTACACCAGCCCCGGATGCTTCACATGTTCAGCCGACCCCGCAAAGATGGGCTACTGGATGCCCGTCGACCAGTACACTGGCGGCGCCGAGCACGCCGTCATGCATCTGCTGTATTCTCGATTTTTCGTCAAGGCGATATGCGACCTGGGTATCGTCGATTTCGATGAGCCGTTCACTCGCCTGTTCAACCAGGGCATCGTCATCAGCGGCGGGCAGAAGATGAGCAAATCCCGCGGCAACGTCATCGCGCCCGACGATTACGTATCGACACTGGGAGCCGACTCGGTGCGGACGTACCTCATGTTCATCGGGCCGTGGGATCAGGGCGGCGAATGGGATGACCGCGGCATCAAGGGCATCGCCCGCTGGCTCAACCGCGTATGGGCCGTGGTTATCGGCAGCTACGAGCCGGCGGAGGAGGACGAAGCTCAGACCAGGGAGTTGCGTCACATCACACACAAGACGATAAAAAAAGTTCACGACGATCTCGAGCGTTTTCACTATAACACGATGATCGCCGCGCTCATGGAGCTGACCAACCACCTGGGCAAGGTCCGCGAGGAGAGAGCCGCCTCAGAGCTGGCGTACAACGAGGCCACCGAGGCGCTCATGCTGCTGCTGGCTCCCACCGCGCCGCACCTCGCCGAGGAGATGTGGGAGCGGACCGGCAGGCCTTACAGCATCCACAACATGTCCTTCCCGGAGTGGCATGAGAATCTGGTGGCGGTGGAGGAGTTCACCCTGGTTATCCAGGTGAACGGTAAAGTTCGGGACAAGGTCACCGCCCCTGTGACGATAAGCGAAGACGAGGCCAAGGAAATGGCATTGCGTCGAGAGAAGATCACATCTTATATCGAGGGAGCCAAATCGATCAAGGTGATTTACGTGCCGCAAAAACTCGTGAACATTGCAACTACTTGAGCGGCACCAATAATTAGTGTATACTACTCTAACCTCAAAAAAAGGGGGGAATATGAAGTTATCGTGTCTACAAGAGAACCTGAGCAAAGGTCTAGGCATTGTCGGCCGGGCGGTAGCCACAAGGAGCACTCTGCCCATCACACAAAACGTACTCTTTACCACCGAGAAATCGCGTCTTAAGCTGGCAGCGACCAATCTTGAGATCGCGATCACCTACTGGCTTGGAGCCAAGGTGGAAGAGGAAGGATCGATCACAATCCCCGCCAGGCTGCTCACCGATTTCGTAAATTCCCTGCCAAACGATAAAATAGATATGTCCCTCTCTTCGAAGACGAAGACTATAGAGATGAAGTGCGCCCGCTCTTCCGGCCGTATAAACGGGATGGACGCCGGGGATTTCCCGCCGATCCCGTCCGTGGGCGACGGCCCTACAACTTCAATCGATCCCGCTACCCTGCGACTTGCCATCAGCCAGGTAGTATTCGCCGCCGCCACGGAGGAGACGCGCCCCGTTCTTACCGGCATCTACTGCGAGTTCAACGGCAACACCTTGACGATGGCCGCCGCGGACGGCTTCCGGCTGGCGGTATACAAGGCCCCGCTATCCGAGCCTGTCAAAGAGCGTAACGAGGCCATCATCCCGGCCCGGGCGCTCAACGAGCTGCAGCGACTGCTCGCGGAGGAGGAGGAGCCGGTCAAGATAACTATTAACCCGAATAAAAGCCAAGTGCTGTTCAAGCTTAAAGATATGGAAATGGTATCGCAGCTGGTACAGGGGACATTCCCTAACTACAATCAGCTCATCCCCAAGGAACATTCCACGCGCGCCGAGATGAGCCTCGCCGAATTCGCCAAGGCCACGAAAACCGCATCGATCTTCGCACGCGAGGGCAGCGCCATCGTCCGGCTTCAAATAACCCCCGGCAAGAAGGACGAGCTCGGCCAGGTAGTGCTGTCCGCCCGCGCCGAGGAGGTCGGCGATAACATGGGCGAGGTTGACGCCACGGTTGAGGGCGATGAGGCCAAGATCGCCTTCAACAGCAAGTACCTTGCCGAGGTGCTGGGCATAATACATCAAGAACGCGTGGTTCTGGAAATCGCAAGCCCGTCCAGCCCCGGAGTCCTTAGGCCGGTCGGCGCCGACAACTACACGCATGTGGTCATGCCGATGTTCGTGCAGTGGTAGGCTGTTTTCTATAGAGTGATGTCAGACGCCTTCGAATGAGGGCGTCTTTTTTATCGGCGAGGTCGCCCCATATAAACACAAGCGGAACGACTTCGTACACAGGAGACCGCCGATCGATGAGATCGCTCGAAGCATTAAATATTTATGTTATATTAATTAATGATGAATGCCATGAGCTACAAAGTACTGGCGGTAGAGGACGACCCGACACTTCTTGACGTCCTCAAATATAACCTCAAGAAGGAAGGATACAACGTATTCACCGCCGTCGACGGCGCATCAGCCATAGACATCGCCAGGAGCGTTAGCCCGGACCTCATCCTGCTCGACATCATGTTGCCCAAACTCGACGGTCTGGAAGTTTGTCGCATTCTGCGCAATGAGATGAACGTGCCAATTATAATGCTCACCGCCAAAAGCGAGGAGATCGATAAGGTGGTCGGCCTAGAGATCGGAGCCGACGACTATATCACAAAGCCGTTCAGCATGCGCGAAATGCTGGCCCGCGTAAAGGCCGTGTTGCGGCGCGCCGAGGTGGTATCCCGGAATACCGTGCCGAGTACGGCCAATTCAGCGACGCCGATAAAAGCAGGCGACTTCGAGATAGACGTTGAGCGCCACACGATAACACGTGCAGGGAGAAATCTTGATCTTACGCCAAAGGAGTTCGATTTACTGGCATACCTTGCGAGTAATAAAGGCCGGGTTCTCAGCCGGAACATGTTGCTGGAAAGGGTATGGGATTATGATTTTTATGGAGACGATCGCACTGTGGACGTGCATATTCGCTGGCTCAGGCTTAAGATAGAGGACGATCCCACCAAACCGCGCCACCTGATCACGGTAAGGGGAGTGGGCTACAAGTTCGAGGAGTAAAGTTGCTGCACAGCATCAAATGGAGAACCGTAATCAGCTTCACCGCGCTGATCCTTATTTGCATCATGGGCATCAGCGGTTACCTATATCATTTCTTCAAAGACAGCTATATAGAAAGTCTCAGCAACCAGCTGGTGGAGCAGGCGTCGATAATCTCATCCGCCAGCGAATCGTACCTCTTCGATAATGCCAGCGGCGAGATAGACGCCATGGTAAAATCCCTGAGCCAGGGTATCGATACCAGGATCACTATTATCGATGCCGACGGCGCTGTTCTGGGCGACTCTGACGAGAGCCCGTCTGCCCTGGATAACCACGCCGACAGGCCGGAGGTAGCTTCCGCGTTATCCAGCGATACTACGACGAGTATACGATACAGCGAAACCCTAGGATACGAGATGCTGTACGTAGCTGTACCGATATCCGCCGGCGACGATATAATCGGGTGTGCCAGGACATCCATACCGTTGACGGAAGTCGAAAGCTATGCTCATCATATTTTGACAACCATCGTCTGGGTATCGGTTTTCGCCGGCATTATCACCATTCTGCTGGCGCTGCAGTTATCCAGGGTTGTCACCGAGCCGGTACACAAGCTTACAGGGATGGCTCGCAGGATATCCGAGGGCCACCTCGATCAAGAGATACAAACCGCCTCCAGGAACGAGATCGGGGAACTGTCCACCGCGTTCAACCTGATGGCGGCTAAGATAAAGGAAATAATATCGATAATAACCACCGACCGCGACCGGATGTCCGTCATACTGTCGCAAATGAGCGACGGCATCGTACTTGTCGACGTCGAAAGTAAAATATCGTTGGTCAACAATGCAGCGAAGAACATTTTCGACATATCCGACGAGGAAGCTATCGGACACGCCTTCGTCGAGGCTGTTCGCGATTACGAGATCGATGAATTGGTGCGGCGATGCCTGCAAACTAAGAAGCGGCTTGCCCGGATGGTGGAAACCAGCAGGCCCCCAAAAATAATAATGGCGATAGCGACTCCGCTGGAGGGCCAGGAAAGCTGCCTTGTCCTGTTCCAGGATTTGACCGAGATGAAGCGTCTGGAGACGATACGCCGCGACTTTGTGTCCAACATCTCGCATGAGCTTCGCCTGCCGACAGCGTCCGTTAAAGCCCTTGCCGAAACCCTGCGCGACGGCGCGATGGATGACCCCGAGGTGGCCAGAGACTTTCTGAATAAGATAAATGATGAAGTCGACAGATTGGCGCAGTTGGTGCAGGAACTAGGGGAGTTATCCCGGATTGAAAGCGGGCAAGCGCCGATCTTGAAGAGCCGGCTCGATCTGATAGAACTGATCCGGCATACCGAACGCAGGTTCAAGCCGCAGGCCGACAGGGCCGGCATTGCGCTAAGCGTCGATATACCCTCCGACATTCCACAGGTCAATGCCGACCGGGACCGTATCGAGCAGGTGCTGGTCAACCTTCTCCTCAACGCCGTCAAGTTCACCCCGCCCGGCGGGAACATCGCAATCTCCGCATCCTCAAGCGACGATGGACTCACGGTATCCGTGACCAACTCCGGGGTCGGCATACCTATAGATGACCTGCCACGCATCTTCGAGCGTTTCTACAAGGCTGATAAGGCCCGCGGCGGCGGCACCGGCCTTGGACTGTCGATCGCAAAACATATCGTCGAGGCCCACGGTGGTGAAATCTGGGCCGAGAGCGTCGAGGGCAAAGGGGCTACCTTTACCTTCACACTCCCTTCTTTGTAAAACCGATCCCGACGAAGGCAGAAAATCTTAACGTTCCCTTAACGTTTCTTTAAACCTCCCTTAAATCCGCTATGCTATCCTGAAGCCAAATGAGACGCACATCTCTTAATCGGTGGATGAGATAGTATGAAGAAAGTCACCTTTGAGAATACTGAAAAAGGCTTGGTCAACTCCCTAAATCCCCCTCAGTCCCCCTTTGGTAAAGGGGGACTTTGCAAGGGCATGATAAATCACGCCCCCCAGGGGGCACTCCCATCATCCCTCCTTCCGCAGAAGGATTCCGATACCAGAAGGGCACCTCTTTTTCAGCACTCTCTACAAATAAGGACAGGAGGATAATATATGTTAAACAAAACGTCTAAAGCAAGGGTAGCAGTAACCGTATCCGGAATCATATTATTAGCTGGTCTATTTCTCATCGGCTGCGGCGGTGGAACAGCTCACACCATCACCGAAGCCGGATCGACCACAGTACAACCTCTAGCTGAGAAACTGGCGAACGCCTTCATGGAAGATCACACCGATGTTAAAATCATCATTCAGGGCGGCGGATCAAGCACCGGGGTTAGGTCGTGCAATGACGGAACGGCCGATATCGGTGCCGCATCCAGGGAACTCAAATCCAGCGAGCCCGCTCTGATTACACACCTTCTTGCACTCGATGGCATCGCCATCGCAACTCACCCATCCAACTCAGTCGACGGCCTGACCACGGAACAGGTGAAGGATGTTTACGCAGGTACGATCACCAACTGGAGCGAAGTCGGCGGCGATGATGAAGACATTGTCATCATAGCGAGGGAAGAGGGCTCCGGCACCAGGGACGCCTTTGAAGAGCTGGTTATGGATGAGGAATTGATAACGAGTGGCGCGATCCTACAACCGTCCAACGGCGCACTACGGACATCCGTGGCTATCACGCCGTACTCCATAGGCTTCCTTTCCTTTGGGTACGTCGATGACTCGGCCAAATCCCTGTCGATCGACGGTGTAGCCGGAACGGTTGAGAACGTGAAAAGCGGGGCCTACCCCATCGTACGTCCCCTATATTTCCTCACCAGGGAGGAGCCGACGGGACAAGTGAAGGATTTCATCGACTTCTGCCTCAGCGCGGAGGGCCAGATCATCGTAGAAGAAGAGGGGTACATTTCCGCGCAGTAGGATGTGTGCAGTATTAAATGAGGGCGAGAGGGTCTTTGAGAAGCCTTCTCGCCCCCGGCACATAGGATAGGAGAGAGCGATCTTGTCCCGATATTTTATCGACCGCGCCTCAAAAAACATAGTATTTGTATGCGCCTTCGCCTCCATACTGGTGCTGATCGCTATCTTTGTCTTTGTTCTTAAGGAAGGTCTCCCTGCATTCCAACGCGTGGGGATAATCGATTTCCTCTTCGGCACCGAGTGGCGCCCCGGTATAGGAGAGTTCGGTATCCTGCCGATGATAATCGGCTCCTTGTATGTCACGTTCGGCGCTATGCTGCTGGCAGTGCCCCTCGGAATCGGCTGCGCCATATTGCTGGCCGAGGTCGCACCTTTCAAGGCTCGCCAGATCATCCGCCCCGCGGTCGAGCTTCTCGTAGGTATTCCATCGGTGGTATACGGCCTGGTGGGTATGCTGTTGATTGTCCCCGTCATTCGCGAAATCGGCGGGGCTGGCTTTAGCATACTGGCGGCATCCATCGTACTGGCGGCCATGATGCTGCCCACGATTATCAGCATCAGCGAGGACGCTATCAGGGCTGTCCCCAGGGGTTATAAAGAAGGCGCTCTGGCGATGGGCGCCACCCACTGGCAGACCATATGGCACGTTCTGCTGCCTGCGGCACGGTCAGGCATCACAGCCGCCGTGGTGCTCGGCATGGGCAGAGCTATCGGGGAAACAATGGCTATGATAATGGTCATCGGCAATTCGGTTAAGATCCCGGTATCGCCGCTGGACTCGGGACGAACGCTCACCGGTAACATCGCGATGGAGATAACCTACGCCGACCCGGAACATATGAACGCGCTATTCGCTACCGGCATCGTGCTATTCTTTCTAATCGTAATCCTTAATGGCACGGCAATCATAGCCTTGAAGAGAGGAGGCCGGGCATATAATGCTGGGTAAATATATCTCGTCGAAGCACTCCCAGCGGGTGGCCTGGGCATTAATGTGGGGGGCGGGCGCTATTACTATCCTGATACTGCTCACAATAATTGTTTACGTCTTAGTGAACGGGATACCTGAGATTGGATGGAGCTTCCTCACTACACCACCGGCTGGCGGGCTGGATGAGACCGGCGGTATTTCGACAATCATCGTTTCGACCATTTACCTCATCGCACTGACCATCGGCATACTGTTGATCCCCGGCATCGGAGCAGGTATCTACCTAGCCGAATACGCG
>JAYEHL010000141.1:0-11741 GCA_034659515.1 Chloroflexota bacterium
CACCCCTCAATCGATGCACCAGATGGGTGGATTCAAGGTACAGGGCAAGACCCCCGAGGCAGCAGCGCGACTGCTAAACGACGCCAAGGCATTGGAGAGCGCCGGAGCCTTCTCCATCGTTCTCGAATGCGTACCCATACCACTCGCGAAGCTGATAACAGAGCGTGTATCCGTGCCGACTATCGGCATCGGCGCCGGCCAGTACTGCGATGGCCAGGTTCAGGTCATCAGCGACCTCCTGGGGTTGTACACCGATTTTGTTCCCAAACATGCAAAGCAGTACGCCAAGCTCAGCGACAGCATCAAATCCGCCGTGTCCGATTATATCTCCGAGGTTAAATCCGCCGACTTCCCCACGATCGAGCAGAGCTATCAAATGGACGAATCAGTGCTCTCGCAAATTGAAGCCCAGCCCTAAACCTGTTAGAATATGCCCCAATGAAGGGCGAGGTATCGATAACTCACACTATGAAGGAGGTGATATGGCGATCTACGTGATGCTCAGCAGGCTTACGGTATGGGGGAGGAAAACCGTTAAAGAGAGGCCTCATAGAATCAAGGAAGTCAATACAGAAGTAGAAGCTATGGGAGCCAAGGTCTTAAAGCAGTACGCCACCCTCGGCGAATATGATTTCGTAAATATTATCGAGGCGCCGGACAACGAGACAATAGCAAAGGTAGCGGTGGAGCTGGGCTCCCGCGGCACCCTTGAGACAAAGACGCTAAGCGCACTGAATCTCGATGAGTTCATTAAGTCCCTTGAACCCGAGAAGTAATTTCCCGGCCTCGCATTTGTCTTGCCCTCCAGGAACATTATGAAGGTAATAGAGACCGTCGAACAACTGAAGGCAGAGATCAAGAAGCTCAGCGGGCCGGTGGGCTTCGTGCCGACGATGGGCTACCTTCACGAAGGACACATGACACTGGTGCGCCACGCCCGTACGGAGAACCTCTCCGTCATCGTCAGTATTTTCGTCAACCCCGCGCAGTTCGGGCCACAGGAGGACTTTTCCTCTTATCCCCGCGATACCGAGCGCGATCTCGCCCTGCTGGAAAAGGAAGGCGCGAACCTGATCTTCATGCCGACCGCGGAGGAGATGTACCCTGAGGGATTCGGCAGCTGGGTGGAGGTCAACGATATCACCGAAAGGCTCGAAGGCAAGATACGTCCCGGCCACTTCAAGGGCGTTACGACTGTTGTGGCGAAGCTGTTCAACATCGTCGAGGCCGACAGGGCCTACTTCGGGCAAAAGGACGTCCAGCAGCTGGCTGTCATACGCAAGATGGTAAAAGACCTCAACATGAACATCGATATCGTGGCCGTGCCCACGGTGCGCGAACCCGACGGGCTGGCTATGAGCAGCCGCAATACCTACCTCTCCCCAGAGGAACGAAAGGCAGCCACCGTCTTGTGGAAATCGCTGTGCCTGGCGCGCGGGCAGTGGGAGAATGGACAGCGGGATGCCGCGCAGATACGGGAGGCGATGACCGCCATGATTGGGAACGAGCCTTTCGCAAATATCGACTATGTAAGTATAGCCAATGCTGAGACGCTCGATGAGATCGAGATGATAGATCGGACGGCGCTGGTCTCGATGGCGGTCAGGTTCGGCAAAACGCGGCTTATCGATAACACGATACTGGGCGAATAGTCCACATTTACGAACCTATTTGTCCTCTCGATTTCCCCCCGCAGCATTTGCGCTATCGACAGGTCTCATCTCGTCGATAATTTCCTCGATGTTGCGCTGCCCCTCCTCCGTGCGTTTCTTGCGCCATTGAACCGTCTCCCAAACGAAAAAAGCCGTCCCAAACACGAGGAAAACGATCAAGACTGCTAATGTAAAAATATAAACGCGCCCCGATAAATCCGGTACATACGCAACAAGCCACAGGATCGAGACCGATACTATCACCACGTAGGACGCCACCGCTATCCAGTACGTCAAAGACTCGGGGCGTTTGAAATTCTTCTTACTTCTTATGCCGGACAATTCAATCTTACCTCAACTTGCATTTACACCAGACGATTAAACCATCATATAGCAGCTCTATTAAAAGACTAATGACTTGATCGGCATACGGCCGGTGCGCGCTGTCCGCTTGCGCCGGTACGGGCGCTTGCCGGTCCACAGGTCTTTAAAAAATTTGTTGTCCAGCAGATGCCGCTTGTCAGCTAAATCGAGCAGGTCCTTTGAAATATTGTTCTCAAAATAGGCGACCTCTACGTGCTTGCCCATGTTCTTAGCCGCCTGCAGCGCATAGGCGTAATCGGAATCGCCGCTAACCAGCACGGCGATATCGTACAGGCCGTTCCAAGCGAATTGGAGCAGGTCAGTCGCCAGCATCACATCGATGCCCTTCTCCACCGTAACCCCCTGCGATAGCTTGGTGGAACCCAGCCTCACCTCTAGGTACGGCGTCTCACGCAGCGCATTGAGGAAATCGCTCTGTTCACGATGGCCCTCCACCCTAAGGGCCGGATCCTGCAAAATGTTATAATAATAAGTGCGAAATAGAAACCTGTTCCCGCAGAGCACGCTGGCAAACTCGGCGAAATTGAGGTCATGACGCCCGAAATTGGAGCGTAGCGCGTGATATAGATTGCTCCCATCGATGAAAATTGCCACTCTACTTTCCATAAACACCTCCTAGATAGATGCTATACTATTTTACTGATATGTGCAACTCCTTTACGAAAAACGCCATGCCCACCATTGCCAGACCGGCCATCGCAGCACCGAAGAAGAATGGGGCGGATGGGCCTACCCACTGCCACAGGGCTCCGGCGATCACGCTCGCCAGCAGCAGGCTGATGCCGATCGATCCGTGAAACAGGCCGTATGCCGTTCCCCTGCGATCCTTGCTCACCATATCGGCGACGAACGCCCTAGAGGCTCCCTCCACTATGCCGTAGTAAAGCCCGTATAGCGCAAACAGCGCGATTATGTGCCACGCCGCCCCTGCCAGGGCGAATCCCAGATAGGCCAGGGAGTACACCGCCCAGCCGGCGACGATGACCCTCTTCCGCCCCAGCCTGTCCGATATTCTGCCCGCGGGATACGATGCGGCGGCGTGCAACAGATTGAACAGGACGAGGAGTAACAGTATATGGAACGGGGACAGACCGAGGCCATCGGCCCGCAGGATAACGAAGGCCGTGGCAGGATTTCCCAGGGTGAAGATAACCATCACCGCCAGGAAAATCTTGAAACGTTTGCCCAAGCCGCTGCCGTGCCGGCCCCCGGCGACGGCTTCCCCCATCGGTGTTTGTGGAACTTTGGCCTCACGGACGAAAAAGACGAGGAGGAGCACCGACAGCACGGCGGGGATGATCCCTATGATGACCAGCCAGTGGAAGGCGGCCTCCGTGAACGCACGCTCGCTGCCGAGCACGACGTAGACTACTCCCGCAGCGACGGCGATCCCGAGCACGGCTCCCAGTGTGTCCAGGGCGCGATGAAACCCGAACCCGCGCCCCATCGTCTCCGGGGTAGTGGAGTCGGCAATCAGGGCGTCGCGCGGCGAGGTGCGAATGCCCTTGCCTGCACGCTCGACGATGCGGATGCCGAGCACGGCGCCGCCGCTGGAGGCGAGGAGAAGGAACGGCTTGGCGATTGTCGACAACGCATAGCCCGCGACGGTCAGCCACTTCCTCCGTCCCAGCCTGTCGCTGGCCCATCCGCTGCCGACCTTGAGCAGAGTGGCGGCGCTGTCCCCCATTCCCTCGATAAAGCCGATGAACGCTGCGCCGACCCCCAGGACGTTCATTAGGAACAGGGGCAGCGTAGTGAAGATCATATCGCTGGACAGGTCTGTCAGAAAGCTCACCCAGCCGAGGACGAAGACGTTGCGGCTGACCCCGAAGCGACCCTTTTTCTTCTGCGGCTCGGTTTTTCCCATATCCTATCCGCCGATATCCTAGACATAAGTAGTATACACTACCCCTTGCAATCTAAGCAGCAACCCTTCCCTTGATAGCCCCGATATCGAGGATGTATACTGACCTCGCAATGTATAACGACACCATCGCAGCCATATCGACGCCGCTCGGCGAGGGCGGCATCGGTATCGTGCGCCTCAGCGGCCCGGACGCGCTGGCCATCGTCGAGACGGTGTTCCCCCACCAGTTGCCCGACCATCGATTCGTGCACGGCCACATCATCGATCCGGATACGGGCGAGGCCGTCGACGAAGTCATGGTGTGCTACATGGCCGCGCCGCACACGTACACCGCGGAGGACGTAGTCGAAATCGATTGCCACGGCGGCGTGGTACCCCTTCAACGCGTACTCGAATTAGCTTTCAGACACGGCGCGCGATCGGCCGATCCGGGGGAGTTCACGCTGCGGGCGTTTCTAAACGGACGCATCGACCTGGCGCAGGCGGAATCCGTCCTCGATATCATACACGCCAAGACGGAAGCCAGCCTGCGAATCGCCATGCAGGGACTCGAAGGCAACCTGTCACGTTCGGTCAAGGCGATTCGCATCGAGTTGATGAATACGCTGGCTTACCTCACCGCTAGGATCGATTTCCCCGAGGACGAGATCGATGAACAGGACATCGTCTCGACGCTGGAGAACACACGAGGCCGGTTGCAGGAGATGATCGATTCCGCCGATAGTGGAATCGTCTACCGCCACGGCGTCAAGACGGCGATAGTGGGCCGCCGCAACGTTGGAAAGTCCAGCCTGCTTAATCGATTGCTGCGGCAGAGCCGCGCCATCGTCAGCCCCGTGCCCGGAACTACAAGGGACACGCTCGAGGAAGTGGTTAATATAAAAGGCGTGCCCTTCGTGCTTATCGACACAGCGGGCTTGGCCAAACGCCAGGGGCTGGTCGAATCGCTGGGTGCCGAGCGCAGCCGCGACGCCATAGCGCAGGCCGACTTCGTGTTGCTGGTGATCGATGCCGGCGCCCCGCTCAGAGTGACCGACAGAGAGCTTATCGACATGCTGAATGGCAAAACGACCATTATAGCGGCAAACAAGAGCGACCTGCCAAAAAAGGCCAGGCTCGACGGTCTGCCGTTCGATATCGTCGAAGTGTCCGCCATGACCGGAGAGGGTATCGAAGGGCTGGAGGCGAAGATGCTCGGCGCTGTATTCGGCGGCAATGTGACGACATCGAACGCCCTCCTCGTTTCGAATCCAAGACACAAGGCTTGCCTGAAACAGGCGCTGGGACACCTCGACGAGGCGCTGGCGAGCATCGAAGGCGGCCTGCCGGACGACTTCGTCACCATCGATCTGACCGCGACACTGAACGCCGTCGGCGAGATAACCGGCGAGACGGTGAGCGATGAGCTGCTCGAGATAATCTTCAGCAATTTCTGCATCGGCAAGTAAGCTCATACGAAACCACGAATTATGAAGGAATCTTACCTTGACAGTATCTGTGGGCTGTTGATATAATCACACGTGCTGAGGGGATATAGCTCAGCTGGGAGAGCGCTGCGTTCGCATCGCAGAGGTCGAGGGTTCGAATCCCTCTATCTCCACCAAAAATGAGTAGGGCGTAGATGCCCCTGTAGCTCAGAGGATAGAGCAGCGGTTTCCTAAACCGCGTGTCGTGCGTTCGAGTCGCACCAGGGGTACGATAAATCTGAATAGTCGAGGGTTAGGAGAACAACGCGGTGAAGCGGGTTTGAGAGGCCAGGGTTGCTCGGTCTTGAAACTGCGAGAGGCTCGGCAAATCGATCGAGCGGCAGTAGTTTAAAAACAGGGGTGTAGCTCAGTTGGCTAGAGCAGCGGTCTCCAAAACCGCAGGTCGAGGGTTCGAGTCCTTCCGCCCCTGCCATAGCGCCGAGGTGGTGGAATCGGTAGACACGCCATCTTGAGGGGGTGGTGGGCGCAAGCCCGTAGGAGTTCGAGTCTCCTCCTCGGCACCAATTGCGGAAGTAGTTCAGTGGTAGAACGTCTCCTTGCCAAGGAGAAGGTCGAGGGTTCGAACCCCTTCTTCCGCTCCAAAGAATATTAACTCCCGGTTCACGGGGTTATCTTGGCGACGTGGCCAAGTGGTTAAGGCGGGGGTCTGCAAAACCCCTATTCGGCGGTTCGAATCCGCCCGTCGCCTGACTTAAAGCGATATGAGAGCAAACGACAGATCGGGGTGACGGAAGATACCCCGATTTTTGTCTTTTAAACCAACGGGCGCCCGAAGAGCCGAGGTGGCGGAATTGGCAGACGCGAGGGACTTAAAATCCCTTGGGCAGTAGCTCGTGCGGGTTCGAGTCCCGCCCTCGGCACCAGACAAGTTGCTCTCATACCGCGTTGAGTTAAAAATGTCATCGATTATTGTGAGGGAACTTGAAAGATGCCTCTTTATACGGGATTTGAAGACGCGATAAAACCAAAAGCGATAGCTGCAGTAGGGGCTTCGAGAAAGCCCCTTCTCTTTGGCGACTTTGTGGTCAACCTCCAGCGCGCCGGCTTTCCCGGACGCATCTACCCGGTCAACCCCAAAGCGAATGGGGAGGAGATACACGGCCTAAAATCATACCCAGACCTTGTTTCCATACCCGAACACATCGACCTGGTCACCGCCACGATACCGGCCAAGGATATCATCCCGATGTTGGAAGACTGCATCAAGGCTGGCATAAAGAACGTCCAGATATTCACCGCCGGCTTTAAGGAATCAGGAGAGCCTGAGGGAATAGCGCTGGAGGAGAAGCTCGTAGAGATCGCAACCAGGGGCAAGATCAACGTACTCGGCCCCAACTGCATGGGGCTTCACATACCTGAATCAAAAATAACCACATGGGAGACGCTCGGCCCGGAGCCCGGCAATGTCGGCTTCATATCCCAGAGCGGCGGACATGCGGGCACCTTCGTCATCGAGTCAGCCGACTACGGCATACGCTCCAGTAAAATCATCAGCTTCGGCAACGCTGCTGTTATCGACAGCGTGGACATCCTCGAATACCTGGCCGAAGACCCTGCGACTGAGATAATCTGCATGTATCTGGAGGGAGTCAAAGACGGCGGCAAATTGACAAAGCTGGTCAGAGATATAAACAAAACGAAGCCGATCATAGTCTGGAAGGGAGGGGCGACGCCCAGCGGCGCCAGAGCCGTAGCCTCACATACCGGGTCGCTAAGCGGCGAGCAGCAGGTATGGGATGCGTTCTTCAAACAGACCGGGGCGGTGCGGATAGACGGAATGGAAGAGCTGCTGAATGTAGTGACAACATTCCTTCACCTGCGCAGGCCAACAGGCAACCGCATGGCTCTCGTAGCGGGAGGCGGCGGCAACAGTGTGGCTTGCTCTGACATCTGCGATCGCAACGGACTGGTGCTTCCACCTTTCGCCGAGGAGACACGCAAGGAGCTGCTGACCTTCATCGTCCCCGAGGGAACGATAACCCGCAACCCGATAGATATCGCTTTCGCCATGGTAGACCTAGATGTTCTAATGAGGTCACTGGAGTTATCCGCGAAAGACCTGAACATCGACTTCGTCGTATTCGCTCTGCCGCCGGGGGTGATACTGCTCGGCGCTTCGAAACACGTGTTAAAGGGGAATATACTTTTCGAGGAGGCGGTGAAGAAACACTCGCAGCTGGTACTCGACACGCTCACCAGATTCGACAGAGAAAACTCCTCGGGTAAGCCTCTGGTAATCATACTCCAGGGAGGACTGATCCGCTTCTTGCCGGGGCAACGCGAGCAGCTGAGGATCGACCTGCTTAACGCCGGTATCCCGACCTATATGTCACTTGAACAAGCCAGCGACGCCATCGGCAAGTTCCTCAAGTATCAGGATTTCCTCAACAAAGGCAGCAACTAGCCGCCTAAGGTTTACTGGTAATCGACGTGTCCGAGAGGTTCATTCACCAGTGTATTAATCCTGTTTTTTAAGGCTATCCATGATCATTGAGGGCAATCCCTCAACGAGAGAGAGCGCCTCAGGGCTGGTCAGATCGGTATACAGCGGCGTGATGGATATCTTATCCTCAATAAATGCCTTTACATCGGTCCCGTCATACGGCTGCCACTCCGGCTCGCCGCGTCTTATCCAATAATACGGCCTCTTGCCGTCATGTCCTTCCTCTATCCTATCACCGAAGCTTCTCCTGCCGAGCTTGGTGAACTCAATGCCTTTAATCTGATCGAGAGGCAAATTGGGGAGATTGACATTCAATAACACTTCCCGGGGTAGCTCTCTTAACTGCCGCGCCAGGATCGGTGCCATACGCGCGGCCACATCGAAGTGAAGATCGATAAGCGCGCCGACCGAGAGCGCCACCGATGGAATACCCTTGAAGTAGCCCTGCAGGGCGGCCCCGACCGTGCCGGAGAGGAGGACGTCGTCGCCGAGGTTCACCCCCTCGTTTATTCCGGAGAACAACAGGTCGACCTTCGTGTCGAGCAGGTGGCCCAAAGCGAGGATAACGCAATCCGCCGGAGTGCCCTCCACCGAGTAGCTTTTAACCCCGCTCAGGGGCGATTTTATCTCTTTGATCCGCAGCGGATGACTGAGACTCATGGAGCTGCCCACGCCGCTCTGCTCCCTGTCGGGGGCTACGATCACTACGTCTCCGACCTCGCGGAGCGCCTTCGCCATGACCCATAGCCCCCTGGCATAGAAACCATCGTCGTTGGTGACCAGAATCCTCAAGCGCCCAGAATTCCTTTCACTATCGCCCCGACCTCTGCCGGGCTATCGGCCACGGTAACCCCTGCGGCTTTAAGTGCTGCGACCTTCTCCGCCGCCGTCCCCGAGCTCCCTGTGATGATTGCGCCGGCATGCCCCATCCTTTTACCCGGAGGCGCGCTGCTGCCCGAGATGAAGGAGACGACCGGCTTGCTCATCTTGCTTTTGATGAACTCCGCCGCCTCCTGCTCCGCGGTTCCGCCGATCTCTCCGATGAGGACCACAAGCTTCGTCTCAGCGTCCTTCTCGAAGAGTTCGAGCGCGTCGACGAAGGTGGTACCGATGAGTGGATCGCCGCCTATGCCGATGCATGTGGATTGTCCCACGCCCTGCTCCGTCAATTGCGCTATCGCCTCATAGGTGAGGGTGCCGCTTCGAGAAACCACGCCCACGTTCCCCGGCATGCTTGCGGTCGGCGGCATGAGACCCACCCTGCACGTATTCGCCGGCGTGATCACCCCGGGGCAGTTGGGCCCGATCAGGCGGGTCGGCTTGTCCTTCAGATAGCCGAGCACGGTGACCATATCCAGGGTGGGGATGCCGTCTGTGATGCAGACGATCAGGGCGATGCCTGCGTCGGCGGCCTCCAGTATGGCGTCGGCAGCGAAGGCGGGGGGAACGAAGATCATACTGGCGTTCGCGCCCGTCTCCTTCACCGCCTGAGCGACCTGATTAAAAACGGGTACGCCCTCGAAAGATGTGCCTCCCTTTCCGGGGGTTACGCCGGCAACGACATTAGTTCCGTAGTCTATGCTGCGCTTAGTATGAAAGCTGCCCTCGCTTCCGGTTATCCCTTGAACCAGTAATCTGGTATTTCCATCAACAAGAATGCTCACTCTTTTTCCTCCTGTGATTCTTAAGTAAGATAGTGGATCGCATAAAACCCACAGATTATCGCTATGGCGACGCATATCGCCGCGCTGAATTCCTTGAGCGCCTTGCGGCTGCGGATAGCGGAGAGAAAGATGACGGCGCCCACTGCGATGAACGCCAGGCTGACCCAAAAGTACGCGGTGTCGCCCGAAGCCCTGCTGATGGCCATGGTCCCGATCAGTATGCAGATAAGGCCGGCGGCCAGGGCTCCGTTCACCTCGATGCCGCCCAGCCCGAACCAGACGATCACGATCGATCCGATGCAGACCAGCAGCAGTATTATCCCTATGGTCATCCCTCTCCCTCTAACCGAATTTAACTTGCCGCTCCTTTTGCCGCCGCTACTACCTTCTCCGCGCCATCTCCAAAGTCTTTAGCGAAGATTATCGGCAGGTCGGAATTCTTGAGTATATCCAGGGCTTCGTCGACCAGCGTGCCTCGCATCCTTACGACAATCGGCACCTTGATTCCCTGCTGCTTGGCGACTTCGATCATTCCGCGCGCAACGATATCGCACCGGAGGATGCCGCCGAAGATGTTGACCAGAACGGCCTTGACATGAGGGTCGGAGAGCATGAGCTTTAAAGCTGCGATCACCTGCTCATCGCTGGCCCCGCCGCCCACGTCGAGGAAGTTGGCCGGCGAGCCGCCCTTCAGCTTTATGATATCCATAGTGGCCATCGCCAGTCCGGCACCGTTGACCATACATCCCACATCGCCGTCCAGCTTGATATACGAGAGGTTGTTCTTCTGCGCCTCCAGGTCCAGCTTGTTCTCCTGGGCGGGATCGCGAAGGTCGGGATAGTCCTTGTGGCGTAAGATGGCGTTGTCGTCCAGGTTCAGCTTGGCGTCCAGCGCCAGAATCCTGCCGTCCTTTGTGATCACCAGCGGATTTATCTCCGCCAGGGATGCGTCCTTCTCCTGAAATGACCTGAACAGATTCCTGATCAGTTGGCCCGCGGGCCTTATCAGCTCCGGCGCCAGGTTCAAACCGAAGGCCAGCCTGCGGCCCATGAAATCCTGAAATCCTATCATCGGATCGACGTGCACCTTGAGTATCTTCTCCGGCGTCTTCGCCGCCACTTCTTCGATGTCCATGCCGCCCGCCTCGCTGGCCATGATCACCGGCATCCTCCTGGCTGAATCGATGACGACGCTGAGGTACAATTCTTTCTCGACCTCCATCGCCTCTTCAACCAGCACCTTATCGACAGGGACACCCTCCGCCGATGTCTGGTGGGTCACCAGCTTCATTCCGATTATCTCGCCCGCCAGCTTCTCCGCCTCCTCCGGCGACTTCGCTACTTTAATCCCTCCGGCCTTGCCTCTGCCTCCGGCGTAGGCCTGCGCCTTGATCACCACCGACCCGCCGATGTCGGCAGCGATCTTCTTCGCCTCCGCAGGCGTCGACGCCACGCTCCCTTTCGGGATTGGCACGCCGTACTTGGCAAATATTTCCTTAGCCTGGTATTCGTGGATTTTCAAAGTGCATACTCCTTTCTGTCTGTTCTATCTATGTATATGACTGCTTTTCTTCAACACGATTATTGTCTTTCCAGTTCCACCACCTCAGCAGTTCCGGATTATGTCTGCCATGCGACGCGTAGTAGACGGCGTATCGGAACACGTAAAGCACGCACCTGTCGATGTGAATGCCGCGTTTAGAACAAAGTTTAAGATACAATTCTTCAGGGTCTCTGCCGCGCAGATCGCTTGGGGAATGAATGCCTAAACTGTACAAATCGGCTGCTATACTTTTGCCGACGCCGGGGATTCTACGAAGTTCCTTGAGTACCTGCGTATCCATCATTTCCAATCGAGCCTAGATATTAAAAGCGGAGGGGATGGGATTCGAACCCATGGTCCTGCAAAGCAGGACGGCGGTTTTCAAGACCGCTACCATAAACCACTCGGACACCCCTCCCCAAAGCCTCTTTTTGTATGTTCTCCAATTATATGCAAAGAGGCGTTCATTGTAAACTTTGCCGGACTGTGACCTAGTATTCCAAATACAACTTATGAAATAGCTCCACGCTTGATTTGAGCTAAGATGAAAAAAATGGACACCAAAATCAGGTAGAATAGAGAGACGGAGGTGTCAGAGTGAAAGGGATTCCACAAGGAAGATACACGAAGGAGTTCAGGGAGGAAGCGGTGAAGCTGGTAACGAAGGAGAAACTGTCGTTACCGGAGGCAGCCCGTCGGCT
>JAYEHL010000142.1:0-11606 GCA_034659515.1 Chloroflexota bacterium
CCTCCACATCGGGGTCATCCATCCACGCCACGAATATCTCTCTGTTCTCCGTCCCCTCGAAATGCTCCGGGGAAAGCGCCAATCCTCGATCCCGCAGGTCCGGATTTTGCAACAGCAGCGCCAGGCAATATTCCTCCAGCGGATACCTGGAGATCGAAGATTCGGGCAACGAAACCGCCCTGCTGCCCTTCTCTTTCCTGGTCGGCTGAAGCTGCGCCGATCTCGACATTAATGTCTTCTCAGCCACATCCACCAAGCGGCTCAGTTTCCTGAAATATATCTCCTTCTCAGCCGTATCCGCTATCTGCATGATCCGCGGCAGGAGCCTATCGATTATCGACGCCCTTCCCCCATCGTCCGTAGGATCGAACTTGGCCACCGCCGCCTCGAACAGGTACTCCATCACCGGCATGGCGCCGTCGACGAGCCGCTCCCAATCCTCGGGATGTTCGCGGACGACCTCGTCCGGGTCCTCCCCGGGAGACATCAGGATCACCTTAATGCTGCCCTCCAGCTTCGTATCCCCGTCCAGCCATCCGCGCTCCCTCGAATCGACAGGGTTGCTGAGCGCCTGCCGCGCCACCTCCAGCCCACGCAGCGTAGCCTGCTCACCGGCGGCATCGGCATCCAGCGCCAGCGCGACATTCTTGGTGAAGCGCTTCAGCAAACCGAACTGCTTGGATGTCAGCGAGGTGCCCATCGGCGCCACAGCGTTCTTCCACCCCCGCTGATGCAGGGAGATAACGTCCAGATAGCCCTCCACGATTATAGCCATGTCCCGCTCTCTTATCGCCTCCCTGGCGAGATCGAGCCCGTACAGCAGCCCGCTCTTATCGAATACCGGCGTCTGCGGTGAGTTTATATACTTCGGCTGGCTGCCATCGAGGATGCGCGCGCCGAAGCCGGACGCCTTGCCCGACTCGTTCCTTATCGGAATCATGAGGCGGTTCCTGAACAGGTCGCGGTACCCGCCTTCATCCCTGGCGACGGCAAGCCCGGCCCGCACCATCTCCTCGCCAGTGTAACCCTCCGCGGAAAGATGTTTATACAGTGCGTCCCGGCTTTCGAGGCTGAACCCCAGCCCGAACTCGTTAACGGTCTCTTTATCGATACCACGCTTATTGAGATAGTGGCGTACGGGCTCGGCTGATCTGTTGCTCAATAGTATTTCGTGATAATGCTTCGCCGCAGCCTCATTCAACTGGTGCAGTCTTTCGAGGGCCTCATCCTTCACGCGATCCCTCTTTATCGACTCCAGCTTTACACCGGCCCTATCCGCCAGCAATTTGAGCGCGGCGCCAAAATCCACTCCCTCCTTCTTCATCACAAACGAGAATATATCGCCGCCGGTGCCGCAACTGCCGAAACAGTGCCACGTCCCCCTCTCGGGGAACACGAAGAACGACGGGGTCTTCTCATTATGAAACGGACACAGCGCCTTGAAGTTACGCCCCGATTTCTGCAAATGGGTGTAACTTGAGACAAGGTCTACTATATCCAGCCTCTCCTTTACATCATCTATCGCGCCCATAATACCAACCTAAAACCCCGTGCACAGCCGCCTGAACGTTTCCATAGCATACCTGTCGGTCATGCCGGATATATAGTCTACTACACACCTCTCGATATCACTGTCACGCAAATTATATTCGAACGGCAGATCGCCGGCATGGGTAGTAAAATATGCGTAAAGCGCCCTGACCACCTCCCTAGCCTCCTCCGACTCCTCCCTGGCTATATTGTACACCCTCTCGAATAGAAATCGGCGCAGGACGTTGGCCGCCTCGCGCACCTCGAGGCTCATCCCGATCTGAGGCGCGTCGCCCGGCTCCATTGTGCAGCCTGAGAAAACGACGATATCGACCACAAGTGAGTTGATCCTCTCCCTGTGCGACCGTCCCAGAACACCAACGACTTCAGAGGGCACCTCCCCATTTCCTATGATACCGGCGCGTATAGCGTCGTCGACGTCGTGATTTATATATGCCACCGCATCGGCAAGCTTGCATATCTGTCCCTCCAGCGTGGAGGCCGTATCCTCATGCCCGTCGAGGATGTCCGTCCAGTTCTTGGAGTGTTTGAGGATGCCGTCCCTGACCTCCCATGTAAGGTTCAGTCCCAGGCCATCGTTCTCCAGAACATCGACAACTCTCAAGCTCTGCTCATTGTGACGAAATCCCCCATGATAGAGTTCGTTGAGTGCATCCTCTCCCACATGGCCGAAAGGCGTATGCCCCAGATCGTGGCCCAGTGAGATCGCCTCGGTGAGGTCTTCATTCAGGTTAAGCGCGCGCGCGACGGAACGCGCTATCTGCGAGACCTCTAATGTATGTGTGAGGCGAGTGCGATAGTGATCGCCCGTCGGCGCTATGAAAACCTGCGTCTTATGCATGAGGCGGCGAAATGATTTGCAATGAACAATGCGGTCACGGTCGCGCTGGAACTCCGTGCGCATGGGACACGATTCCTCTCTTCGCGGACGCCCCTTGCTTGACTTGCTCTTGGAGGCATAAGAAGACAATCGCCCCTCACTTTCCTCAAGCCGATGGCGAATGGTGGAATGCGTTAAGCGAATGGAGGAAGGTAATTTCATATTACCTTGCTTTCCCCCTGCAATAGGAGAGCTACCTTACGTCGAGATAATTATCCAGCGTGAGACCATCGAAGTATACGCCATCCGTCTCCGAGGATAATTTCGCCGTCGGACAAAGGCTAAAGCACTCACGGCAGCTTGCACAAACCGTGGTGGCGATCTCGGGGATAAACACTACCCTTCGCTTGATGCCACGACCCACAAACCCGATGGCGTTAGCCCCCTTTACCTCATGGCAATAGCGTACGCACAGTCCGCAGAGTATACAGTTAGTCTTCTCTGCCTGAAAGCGGGCCTTGGAGACACCATACTCGCGTGCCATTTCCTTTATCGTCTTGGAAGTCGGGGCGGAAGCCAGCATGAGCTCCAAGATCGTCTTGCGTATCTTTTTAACCTCAGGGGTATCTGTTTTTACTGCCAGACCTTCCTCTACAGGATAGACACAGGCCGTTACCAGGCGGGTCCTACCGCCGCGCGATATTTCCACGGTGCAGATGCGGCAGGCCCCGTACGGCGCCAGCTTCTCGTGGTAGCACAGGGTGGGTATCGATATACCAACTTCCTTTGCTGCCTCGACCAAGGTCATGCCCTCCGTGGCTGTAACATCTTTACCGTTTATGGTCAGTGTGACTTTTTTTGCCTTGCTCATTACTTTGCCGCCTTGCTTCGTATGACTTCGGTCCCCTGCGGGGGCGCTTTAGGCACCGGTTCCCCTGATATCTTTACCACCGCCGAGAATCGAGCGGGGCACACCTCAATACAGGTGCCGCACTTAGTACACTTCTTCTGGTCGATTACATGTACCAGGTTCTTGCCGCCGCTGATTGCGTCCACCGGACATTCCCTCAGACATATCTGGCAGGCCTGGCACTTATCAGGCAAGATATAGTAAGAAAGCAGATCCTTACATACACCGGCGGAGCAGCGCTTCTCGTTGATGTGAGCTTCATACTCGTCGCGGAAGTATCTGATCGTGGAAAGCACCGGGTTGGCGGCAGTCTGTCCCAGCGCACACAACGAAGCGTCGCTCAACACATCGGACAGCTCCTCCAGTAAATCGATGTCCCCCTTCTTGCCCTTACCTTCGCAGATACGGTTCAGTACGAAGAGCATCTGCCTTATCCCTTCACGGCAGGGCACACACTTGCCGCACGACTCGTCGGCGAGAAAATCAAGGAAATACCGGGCTACATCGACCATGCAGTTGTCCTCGTCCATGACGATCATACCGCCCGAGCCCATCATCGAACCCGCTTTGGTCAGCTCGTCGAAGTCCACCGGCAGGTCAAGCATGCTCTCGGGTATGACTCCGCCCGAAGGCCCTCCCGTTTGCACCGCCTTGAACCGCTTGCCCTCACGGATCCCGCCGCCGATATCGAATATGATGGTGCGGAGGGTAGTGCCCATCGGCACTTCCACCAGTCCGGTGTTGTTAACCTTGCCCACAAGGGAGAAAATCTTGGTGCCTTTGCTTTTCTCAGTGCCGATTTTAGTGAACCACTTCGCGCCACGTTCGATTATCAGGGGGATATTGGCCCACGTCTCGACGTTGTTGAGTACGCTGGGCCGCTCCCTCACACCGCTCACCGCTGTACGGATATACTTCGGACGCGGCTCGCCTACCTTGCCCTCGATGGCGGTCATAAGCGCGCTGGACTCGCCCGACACGAAGGCGCCGGCGCCGCAGTGGATGGTGACATCGAAATTGAATTTGGAGCCGAGAATATTCTTGCCTAGGAGGCCATATTCGCGCGCCTGCTCAATAGCGGTTGTAAGGTTGTCCACCGCCAGCGGGTACTCCTGGCGCACATAGATATACCCTTCATGTGAGCCAACGGCATATGCACCTATTACCAGCCCCTCAAGCACGCTGTGAGGATTACCCTCCAGCACGGCGCGATCCATATAAGCTCCGGGGTCTCCCTCGTCGGCGTTGACTATCACATACTTTATCTTGCCCGGTGCATTACGCGAGGTCTCCCACTTTGCGCCGGCGGGGAATCCTCCGCCGCCACGACCCCGAACGTTAGACTTCTTGACCTCATCCATCACATCTTCCGGGCTCATCTCACCGAGGGCTTTGGCCAAAGCGGAGTAACCGCCAAGTGCGATATAGTCATCGATCTCCCTGGGATCTATGAGACGGTTGTTCCCGAACACAATGCGGCTCTGGTTCTTGTAGAACGGGACATCGCCGGCATTGACTATCTTCTTCCCCTTCGCATCCTTGTACAGCAGCCGATCGACCACCCTGTTGTTCACGAGCGTCTCGGAGACAATCTCGGCAACATCGCTCGGCTTCACCTGGAAATAGGCGATCTCCTCCGGGAAGATTATAACGATGGGGCTGTTTTCACAGAAGCCCAGACAGCCCGTAGCCGTTAACTCCACTTTATCGGAAAGCCCTTGCTTCTCTATCTCCGCAGCCAGCGCCTGGCAGACTTTGTCGCTGCTGTAAGCCAGCCCGCATGTTCCGGAGGCATTTACCGAAATGCGCCGTTTCTTAGCCCTTCGCGAGAGCACCTGCTTCCTTACCTTTACTAAATCAGATGACGATTTTAACTGTGCCATAATACCTTTCCCTAATCGCAGCTCTCTATGAGCTTCTTAATCTCGGTGGGTGCGGGATTGCCGTAATATTCATCATCGACCATCATTACCGGTCCCAGGGCACAACAGCCGAGGCAGTTTACCGTCTCCAGACTGAACTTCATATCGGCAGTGGTCTCACCCGGCTCGACTTCGAGAACCTCTTTCACCCGGTCCACCAGGCGTGGGGCTCCACGCACGTGACAGGCGGTGCCAAGGCATACAGAGACAGAGTGGCGGCCCCGCGGTTTAAGGCTGAAAGCCTTGTAGAAAGTAGCGATGTTATATATCTGATTGGTGGGAACTCCTAATTTCTGACTCAGTCTCTGTATCACTGCGGGCGAGAGCCAGCGATTTTCTTTCTGTATCTGGAGAAGTATCTGGATGAGTGCATTCTTGTCGTTATGATAACTGTCAATTATCCGATCTACCTGCTTCATCGTTTCCCTTCTAATTGAATTCTACTCAAATCATGCGCAGCTCGGGAACATGACTATACTCAATTCAACACACAGTGAAGATCAGAGGCATATCTAGAGTCATCAAGACAGAAAGTTCCCATTCAATAAGCTGCCGAGTGGTTATTATATCATATCTAAAAATATTTTTGAATATAACCAATATCTGCCTTAAACTTCTGCAAGTTTATCAGTCAGCCCCCTTTTTCTTTTTAGCTCGATTTGTGCTTGCCGACGACGCCTTCGACTTTTCGATTTTTTTATCCTCGACCGCAGCCTGTGCAGCGGCAAGACGTGCTATAGGCACACGGAAAGTGGAGCAGGACACGTAGTCCATTCCCACGCGATGACAGAACTTGACCGATTCCGCATCGCCGCCGTGTTCGCCGCAGATGCCTACTTTGAGCTTAGGCCGTACCGACCGCCCTCGTTCGATACCGACTTTTATCAGCTCTCCTACTCCGGTCTGATCGATAGTCTGGAACGGATCGTCCTTCAGTATTTTCTTATTCAGGTAATCGGGCAAGAACGAGCCGATATCATCGCGGCTGAAGCCGAAGGTCATCTGTGTCAGGTCGTTAGTGCCGAATGAGAAGAACTCTGCGGACTCAGCCATTTGATTGGCTGTGAGTGCCGCGCGCGGGATCTCGATCATGGTGCCGAACATGAAGGGAATCTTCTTCATTTTCATCTTTTTGCATACTTCGGCATGGACACGGTCGGCAATCTCCTTATGGTCTACGATCTCTGTATCGGCACAGGTAACCGGGATCATGATCTCGGGACTGGCTTTCTTTCCGTCAGCGATAAGCTCGGCCGCAGCCTCCAGGATAGCGCGGATTTGCATCTCGCTTATTTCAGGATAGGTGATGCCCAGACGCACGCCGCGATGACCGAGCATCGGGTTGCTCTCACGCAGCCCCTCGGCGCGCTTGTGCACCTCCGCCATATCGATACGCAGTTCCGAGGCGAGCGCCTCGAGCTTATCCTGGTTGTGCGGCACGAATTCATGCAGCGGGGGATCAAGCAAGCGGATGGTGACCGGCAAGCCATCCATGACCTCCATCGTAGCCTTGATATCTTTCTTGACATACATTGCAATCTGGTCCAGCGCGGCCTTGCGTTCCTTGACCGTTTTGCTCATGATCATCTTCCGAAGCAGGAAGAGCGACTTCCCGCTGCCCTCCCCGTAAAACATGTGCTCTGTGCGGAAAAGCCCGATACCTTCAGCGCCAAAATCACGCGCCTTTTTCGCGTCCCTGGGCGTATCGGCATTGGTACGCACCTTGAGCAAGCGAGCCTTGTCCACAAGCTTCATCAAATCTTTGTACGCCTTATTGCGCTCCAGGTCGGCATCGACAAGGGAAAGGCTTCCTTCATAGACAGCGCCCTTGGTCCCGTTGAGCGTGATCCAATCGCCCTCGCGCATCGTCTTCCCGCTCTTAGTTTTGAACGATTTATTGTTACTGCCGATTTCGATGTCGGCGCAACCGACGATACAGCATTTGCCCCAGCCTCGCGCCACGAGCGCCGCATGCGAGGTCATACCACCCTTGCTCGTGAGGATAGCCTGTGACTTATGCATTCCGTCGACATCCTCCGGCGATGTCTCTTCACGCACCAAGACGACCTTCTCGCCGCGGGCTGACTTTGCTACAGCATCGGCAGAAGTAAAGACAACCTGTCCTTTGGCGCCGCCCGGTCCGGCGGGAAGCCCCTTTGCTATTGTGGAAACGCCCGCCTCCGCCTTGGGATCGATCATTGGCAAGAGGAGCTCTACGAGATGATCGGGCGCCACGCGCATGATAGCGGTCTCGGCATCGATCAGGCCTTCCTTGCACATCTCTGTGGCCATACGCACCGCCGCGACACCGTTGCGCTTTCCAACCCGGCACTGCAGCATGAAAAGCTTTCCCTTTTCGGTTGTAAATTCGATGTCCTGCATGTCCTTATAATGGTCTTCGAGTCGTTTCTGATACTCGAACAGGTCTTTGTATATCTCAGGCATCACTGCTTCCAGTGTGGGCAAATGTTCGCTCTGGGCATTCTTGGAGTAGTCGTTGACCGGAGCGGGCGTGCGGATACCCGCTACCACGTCCTCGCCTTGGGCGTTGATGAGGTACTCGCCGTAGAAATGATTTTCGCCGTTGCCCGGGTTGCGAGTGAAAGCCACGCCGGTAGCCGACTCGTCGCCCATATTGCCGAAGACCATGGACTGCACGTTGACCGCAGTGCCCCATTCATCGGGGATTTTTTCGATACGGCGATACTCGACCGCCCGCTTGCCGTTCCAGCTCATGAAAACCGCCCCTATGCCACCCCAGAGCTGGTCCTGCGGTTCTTCGGGAAAGGGCTTACCGAGAGTATCTTTGACCGTCTTCTTGAATTCGGTCACCAGGGCTTTGAGATCGTCGGCGGTCAAGTCGGTATCGTTCTTGTATCCCTTGCGTTTCTTAACTTCCTCAAGGCGTTCGTCGAGGATCTTGCGTATTCCTTTACCGCCCTTCGGCTCGATGTCCTCTGCTTTCTCCATCACCACATCGGCATACATCATTACCAGGCGTCGGTAAGCATCGTAAGCGAAACGCGCGTCCTTTGTCTGCGCAATCAGCCCTTTAATCGTTGTGTCGTTAAGTCCGACGTTGAGCACTGTATCCATCATGCCGGGCATTGACCGCCGCGCGCCCGAACGCACGGAAACAAGCAGGGGATTCTTCGCATCCCCGAACTCTTTGCCGCTCAGCTTTTCCACATGCGCCAGCGCCGCAGCGACCTCGTTTTTCAGCTCTTTGGGATAGCTTCGCTTATGGTCATAGTAATATGTGCAAACCTCTGTCGTTATCGTGAATCCAGGCGGCACCGGCAGACGCAGATCGGGGTGCCCTGCCATTTCGGCAAGGTTAGCTCCTTTGCCGCCGAGCAGGTTCTTCATCGATTCGTTCCCGTCCGCCTTTCCGCCGCCGAATGCATAGACATATTTTGGCATTGAATCCCTCCAGTTAACAAAAATAACCTTGCGAGTTGCCGATATGCGAAAACACGGGAAAATATTTCAGTGGGGCTGGTTTATCAACAAAAGAATTTGGGGTAATACTCAGTGCGTAACTATCAGAATTATCACTTGATCTACAGGGACGAACGTCCATCCGATAACTTTCCCTCACCATTTACGAGCTTGGCAGAGAGTAATTATATCACATACCAACCGGCAAATACTATTGCATTAGCTTAAGTCTTGAAATAACTTCATCGATAACCTCATCCGGGGTGGAAGCGCCTGCAGTGACCCCGATGCGCTCAACATGGCCGCCGAGCCACTCCGGATCGATTTCCTGTGCCGTTTCGACATAATGCGTCTCAACCAGCGCCGAGCACAACTCGGCCAGCCTGCGAGTGTTGGCGCTGCTGCGCGACCCGACTACGATCATGAGATCGGAGCGCCGCGCCAGCTCCAGGGCTGCCTCCTGATGCCTCCGCGTAGCGTCGCATATAGTATTCACCACCCGCAGCTCGGATACCGTCTCCAGATGGGCCTCGACGAAGGCGGAGACGAAACGGTGGAAGGCGGAGAAGCTCTGCGTGGTTTGCGAGAGAATGCCGACCCGCTGTGAGAGACTCTCAAAAGGGGGAACCTCGATTGTGGCGAGTCCCTTCTCTCCTGCGTATCCCAGCACGCCCTGCACCTCGGGGTGATCCCTGTCGCCGAATACAACGACTGAAAAACCTGCGTTAGCCAGCTTCTTCGCAGCGGCCTGGGTGCGACGCACGAAAGGGCAGGTGGTATCGATTATATTGATATCTCGTGCCTCCGCCTCCTCGATGATCTGTGGGCCGACTCCATGCGAACTGATGGCCATAGTGCCGCCCTCGATATTGCCCAGGCTGTCGGCCACCGCTACACCGAAGCGGGCCAACCGTTCCACCACCTGCTGGTTATGCACGATCGGCCCCAGCGTATGCAGCGGCCCGATCTCTGCGGCGGCCCGCTCGATCATCTCTATAGCCCGCCTGACGCCGGTGCAGAAGCCTATCTCAGCAGCCTTTTCAATCTCCATAATGGCCTCGCTGATCCTCCGGTAGAAGCCCGGCGATACGAGCCATAATCATATCGGTAGCCGGGGCCAGCTGCTCCTTGGTAAGCCTGCCACCGGAGACGGGAAGCGTAAACGGCTCCCCGATGTTAACAATAACCCTGGGGCGTCGAAATATGAAGTCCATGCGCTTGAAGCGATCGGCCCCCGCTATTCCCACCGGCAATATCGGGCACCCGAAGCGCATAGCGATCAGTGCCGCCCCGGTATAGCCCTGCTGAAGGTTACCCGTCGTGCTCCTCATCGCCTCGGGGAATATCCCCAGCGCCAGCCCCTCGCGCAGGGCCTGATCGGATCTACGCAGCGCCTCCCTGTCCAACTGCCCACGGCGCACCGGGAAGGCGCGCCACCCCTTGACCATCGGCCCCATCACGAAGTGGCTGAACAGATCGTCCTTGCCCATGAACACGATCCGCCGACGAATGCTCGTAGAAAGTAGCGGCGGGTCGACCAGAGTAACGTGGTTGGCGGCGATGATCAGCGGCCCTTGCTTGGGCACGTTCCCCTCGCCGAGGACGCGATAGCGCGTCAGCAAAAACAGGAGCGGCCTCACCACGAAAATGATTCCCGCGTAGTAAAACCAGGACATCAGCGCCCACCGATTAATTTCAAAATCTCCGCCAGCTCCTCATCCACGCTCATCCCGTCGGTATTTATCAAATATGCATCCTCGGCCTTCTTGAGGGGATTCAAGGCACGCTTACTATCGATCTCGTCCCTTCTCACCAGACTCGCAAGTATCTTCTCATAGTCCGCCTCCTCGCCGCGCCCTATGATCTCGCGATATCGCCGACGCGCCTGCTCCTTAACTGAGACGTCCAGGTAAATTTTTAAATCGGCGTCAGTTAGTACATTGGTGCCGATATCCCTTCCGGCCATGATAATATTCCCGCCCGCCGCCATCGAGCGCTGGCTCTCCACTAGAACCCGCCTCACACCTGCGACCTTTGCCACAGGCGACACGCCATATTCGACCTCGGGGCTTCGCAATTCCGGATTTATGTAGCGGCCGTTTACAACGATCCCCTCATCCCCCCCGGGCGCGAACTCCATCTCGGTAACCTCAGCGAGCCGTTCCAGGGCCTCCTCATCCTCGATATCGATACCCAGCCCGACCGCCTCCCAAGTCAGCGCCCTGTACATCGCGCCCGTATCAATAAAGCGATAACCGAGCCTTTGTGCTAAAAGCCTGCTCATAGTGGTCTTCCCACTGGCCGCCGGGCCGTCTATTGCAATGGTCGATGGTTTCGGCATTTGACTAGCAGGTAATTATAGCGTAGATAGCCAGGAGAGGCAATCACCCGGCCCTTCGCCGGTACATCGACCAGCAAAATAGGGAGAGCAGCGATAAAGACAGAGTGATGAGCAGTGATCTCAAAGCGATTCCGGGCGGATCGACAGGCCGTTCTACTAATGATGACTTTGGCGTTGTATTCTCCACCGTCTGAGCGCTCTTAAAAGCTATCGGTGGCCCCGCACTCAACGAAGCATTGGGATTAATATCCGGCGGCGGCACGATGACCGGGTCTGAAGCAATGACGGACGAAATAGGTGGGGTCGGCGTCGGGGTAGGCGTTGGCGTGCATTCTGTAAGACCGTACCCCGGCGTCGGCTCCCCATTATCGATGAACTCGCTGCCACCCGCTGGACAGCGCTCGAGCGTGTGACCCTCTTTCACGTCGGGGAGCGACGTTACGCTTTCATCGTCACCATACGTAAGCTCATCGATAACCATTCCCGCACTATCTCTCAACGTGATCCGATCCCCATCGTTGTTCAAACCGGAGCCGATGCTGCTATTTATGAACACGATACTTCCGTTGAACTCCGGAAAATTATTGTAGAAGTCAGCCTTAGCCGCAATCACTACAAATC
>JAYEHL010000143.1:0-11487 GCA_034659515.1 Chloroflexota bacterium
GGGCTTGAGTATTGCCGTTACTGGGGCTTAGCTAAGCTGTCCATCCAATTCACTATGAGCGCTGTCGTCTGCAACTTAAAGAGAATGGTCAAGCTTTTGTTCCATCAGGGTTATCGTAAAACTCCCGAAGGCGGGGTTTTTCAGCAAGGGATACCCGTGCCTATTTCAGGGTAATAAGCACGGTGAAGGGTTATAAAGGGATAAACAGGGGTGAAAACAGGTTGGTTTTGAAGTAAAAAGGCTCTTGTAAGGTCTCTACCCAGGCAGTCAGTAGAAAATTCGCCGCTGCTTTGAAAGGGTATGGCTGGATACAACCTTTTTCAGCAGTCTCTATAAGTGAATCCAGAACGAATCCAGTTCTAACGGGGTGCATTCCAATATCCTAAATAAGCAATTTGCAAGGTTACCATTATTGTTTCTCGTATTTTTCAGTTGTTTAAAAAAGGCTTGATTTTTTGCGCGATATGTGGTATTTTTCCTTCCAGCGTGTCGCTTAGTGGCTTTATTTAAGCAAAATTAAAGGGAGGTTCCATGGTCAAATTCTTCACGCAAGAGATGTCAGACCAATCCGAAAAGATGATGAAAACAGACCCAGAGGTAAAAGCCAAACTAGCCGGAGTCACATTAAAGTTTATCCTTTTAGTGACAGATTGCCCCGACAACGAAGACCGCGAAATGAAGCTAGGATTCGACAACGGAGAATTAGTAGAAAATGCCCTTACTGTAAAACCGGCCCCCAGCGACCTAAGGACCGAACCTCTAGACACCAGTAAATACGCTGCGAAAGTTGCAGGACCTTATGAGGTAATGGTCCAGGTTTCCACTAAAAAATTGCCCATGCTTGCGGCACTTGGCTCAATGCGCATCGAAGGAGACATGACAGCATTGATAACCAACATGGCAGGATTAACCAACCTTCTAGACATCTTCGGCACCATGCCAGAACTCGAGTTCTAAATTTTAACAAATAGGAGTCAAATATGACAGAGGATCAACACTTTGATGTTATCATTGTCGGCGGCGGACCCAACGGCACAGCTACAGCAGCATATCTCTCCAAGTCCGGATTAAAGGTCTGTGTACTTGAGGAGAGGTACGAGGCAGGCGGCTCGTGCGAGAGCGCGGAGGCCCAGGCAGGACTGCGCCTCCAGCCTCATGCCATATTGATGTATGCCGCCCCGGCACCGGGATTCGACCAACTGGAGCTGTGGAAGTACGGATTCCGCATGACCTGGAACCCTCAGGATGTCATCGGACACGCAACAAACGGATTAACATGCAGCGACGGCGTGGCGGGCCTCAGCCCCAAGGACATGGCCGGCTATATGAAGATCAGCGGATTGGTCGGCAACCCCCCCTTCGCACGGGAGCTGATGCGCGCCACCGACTGGTGCCCTCCTCACCCCGACTACGTCGAGATCAATGAGCACACCATACCCTACATGCAGGTCTACAAGAAGTACGCTCCCGAGGTATGGTCGCCAGAGGTGCTCGATATGGACCTCTTCGATTTCATGGACGAGTGGTTCGAGACCGAGCCATGGAAGTGCACGGTGGCCTCCGCCGCTTGGTGGTCAGGCGCCGCCGCCCACTGGGAGGGCGTGGCTATCCCCGCTTTCATCAATGTTATGCTTCTCTTCATCGCAGCCCTGAGCGTTCCCCGCGGCGGCATGCACGGCTATTTCCACTCCATCTTCCGCGCCGCCATAGCCCACGGCACGACCTTCAAGGCCGCCTGCCCCGTAGAAGAGATCATCGTGCAGAACGGAAGGGCCGTCGGCGTACGCCTGCGCGATGACGCCGCCGCCAAAGAAAAGGTACTGTGGGCCGACAAGGCTGTAATTTCAGCCTGTGATGTTAAGCAGACCTTCAACGACCTCATCGGGCCGCAGCACCTGGACAAAGGCTTCCTGCAAAAGGTCGACGATATCAGCGTCAAGGGCGGCACCCTATGGGTATCGCAATTCCTGCTGAAGAAACCGCTGTCCTGGAAACCCAAGTGGCAGAAAACCGGTAGCGGCCACCAGGAGGTACCCTACGGCAGCGCCTACCCGATGGACTCCCGCGAGATTTATTACGAGAACGTCACCGATGTCGACGGGTTCAAGGGCGTTCCCAGCGTGCCGGCTGAGCGCTACCTGTGGTTCTTAACACCCAGCCAGGCCTTTGACCCGACCGATCAGCAATACACCGGCAACTATCCCAAGGGCTGCCTTACATCCGCCTTCGAGGCAGGGGCCACTCCGCCAGAGTACAACGTCGAGTCACCCGACGCCGCCGACAAGATCAAGGCGCAGGTAGAGAAATACATGTGCGAGGCCTTCAGCGGCCCACTCGAAGGGCTGGACGACGATAATGTGATCATGCACTTTTCTACAGCGCCGTTCGAGATGATCCACCGCAACCGCAGCCTCCTCGGCGGGACATGGTGCGGACACCGCCACTGCGACGATCAGCTGTTTACCAAACCAGCGTTCCCCGAGATCGCACGCTACCGCACACCCGTCGATGGCCTGTACCTGTGCCACCAGACCTCCGGCCATCCCGGCGGCCTGTGCCTTATGGCGATACCATACAACCTGATGCACATCCTCATCGAGGACGGCATCGTCGAGCCGGGCGATTGGTGGTACCCGTCGCCGTACTACATCCCGGAGAAAGGTAAGATATCAGCCGTACCCGGCGAGGGTAAGATACCAGCATAGCCGATTTCGCACAAAGGCTGAATGCTATTGGCCGCTGTTTCGTAAAACAGCGGCCAATTTTCTAAATACAAAGAGGCGATTATCAACCATACCCAGGCTATCTGAGATGCAGATATCGCAGGAATGATCGCATAGATAGAGATTCTACCGATTAATCTAATCTTGCAGTGACACCAGCCCTATAAAAGATTTACATTACAATTCAACTATGCTATAATTTTCATTCTGTAATGGAAAGAGAAAAAAGACAGACCATAATAGAGGGGTTTCGCCTTCACGAGCGCGACAGTGGCTCCCCTGAAGTCCAGGTCGCCCTGCTAACGGAGCGAATCAACAGCCTGACCGAGCACATGAGGATTAATCGTCATGACTATCACTCGCTACGCGGACTTCTCATGCTGGTGGGGCAGCGGCAGCGGTTACTGAGATACGTAAACCGGAAAAATCCGGAACGATACCGTTCGCTCATAGCCAGACTTGGTCTCCGCAAATAAGGAGGGACCCCATAATGCCACATAGGTATGAGTGTCTGCTAGGCAGTCAGCCCCTTGTAATTGAAACAGGTGCGATTGCCAATCAGGCAGACGGTGCCGTTACCGTCAGGTACGGCGACACTTTGATCTTAGCCACAGTCTGCGTATCCAAGGGACAAAGAGAGGGCATAAGCATGGTGCCCCTGACCGTGGATTACGAGGAGAAACACTACGCCGCGGGCAAGATTCCCGGCAGCTTCATCCGCAGGGAGAGCCGCCCCAGCCAGGAGGCCATCCTGGCCGACCGTATCATAGACCGCTCGATGCGTCCGCTGATCAACAAAAGCCTCAGAAACGAGACGCAGATCGTCATAACCGTTCTGTCCACCGATCAAGAGAACGATCCCGATATACTGGCAATGATTGGCGCTTCGGCTGCGCTATCGATGTCCAGTGTCCCATTCGACGGGCCGATATCGGCGGTGCGTGTGGGGTATATCGACGGGAAGCTGGCGCTCAATCCCACCTTCACCGAGCTAACCGAAAGCAGCCTGGACATAGTGATATCCAGCTCAAGCGGCGCGCCGGTAATGGTTGAAGCCGAGGCCGATGAGGTGGCGGATGAAATAATCCTTGAGGCGATCAAACTCGGCCAGGAGGCGAACCAGGCGATCATCAGGCTGCAGGAACAGCTTCGCGAAGAGCTTGGCAAACCTAAACTGGAGCCGATCCTCATCGAGGCTGGCGCCGAAGTTATGGAAGCGGTCGCATCGATAGTCGGCGACAGGCTGGGCGGGGTCGTACACAAGACCAAGATAGAGAGACAGGCCGATCTGGACGCCATCGAACAGGAGCTGCAACAGGCGCTGGAGGAGAGATTCGCCGCCGCAGAGATCGCCGCCGCCCTCGAGGAGATGGTCAAGAAGGCGGTGAGGTCGCAGATACTGGAGAAGGGAACTCGTACCGCCGGTCGCGGCATGGCCGAGGTGCGTCCCATCAGTTGCGATGTGGGGGTGCTTCCCCGCACTCACGGCTCCGGCCTGTTCTCTCGCGGAGCCACCCAGGTGCTGAGTACAACGACACTCGGATCATCGTCGAAAGAGCAGATGATCGATACCATAAGCCAGCAGGAGAAAAAACGCTTCCTGCACCACTATAACTTCCCCCCCTTCTGCGTCGGAGAGACGGGGCGAATGACGGGACCCAAACGTCGCGAGATAGGGCACGGCGCGCTGGCGGAACGCGCGCTGTCGCCGGTGATACCGAGTGCCGATGAGTTCCCTTACACGTTGCGCGTGGTCTCCGAGGTGCTGTCATCGAACGGATCGAGCTCTATGGGGAGCGTATGCGCCAGCAGCCTTTCGCTGATGGATGCCGGCGTTCCCATCAAGAAACCGGTCGCGGGGGTGGCCATGGGCCTTATCGCCGAGGGCGATAAGTACGTCATCCTCACCGATATCGAGGGGCTGGAGGACGCGTACGGAAACATGGATTTCAAGGTGGCCGGCACCGCGGACGGCATAAACGCCCTCCAGATGGACATCAAGCTCAAGGGCATCCCATACGAAGTCATCGAGAAGGGACTGAGGCAGGCGTACGAGGCGCGAATGTTCATCCTCGACAAGATGAACCAGACCATAAGCCAAAATCGGCCTGAACTCAGTAAATACGCCCCCAGGATATTCAAACTGACCGTCAACCCGGATAAGATCGGCACGATCATCGGTCCGGGAGGCAAGATGATAAGGTGGATCACGGAGCAAACCAAATGCACGGTGGACATCGAGGACGACGGCACCGTGCTGATCGCCTCCAATGACGAAGAGAATGCCAATAAAGCGATCAAGATAATCGAGGACCTGACCAAGGAGGTGGAGGTGGGAACCGTCTATACCGGCAGGGTCACCCGTCTGATGGATTTCGGGGCCTTCGTCGAGGTGCTGCCCGGCAAAGAGGGGCTGGTGCATATCAGCGAGCTGGCCGACTACAGAGTGGCCAGGGTAGAGGATGCTGTCAAGGTGGGGGACGAAGTGATGGTGAAGGTCATCGAGATAGACCGTATGGGAAGAGTCAACCTGTCGCGTCGCGCCGTGTTCCAGGAATCTGAGGGCGGCGACGGGGCGAAGGCCGCCCAGCCATCGGGCAATCGCCCTAAGCCACAACAATCCGGATTTCCTCGCGGCGATCGTCCGCGCAGGGATCAGTCCAGACCCCACCGCCCTAATAGCAATCGATAATATCCTTTAGGGAGATCAGAGCGATGATAAAGGTTATTATTCATGGCGCTCAAGGAAGGATGGGGCGGGAGGTACTCCGCGCCGTATGCTCGGATGCGGAGCTTGAAGCCGTCGGGGCTGTGGATATCGAGGCCATCGGCGACCGGCTGGCGCTCCCCGGCGGCGCGGGGGATATACCCCTGTCCGCCGACCTCGAGGCGATCATCTCAACAACGAAGCCCGACGTGATGGTCGATTTCACGCTGCACAAAGCAGCCATGCCCGCGATCCGCACTGCCGCCAGGCACGGAGTCAACCTGGTTATCGGCACCACCGGCTTCTCGCAGCAGGACATCGACGAGATCGACGGCCTGAGTCACGAGAACGGCATCGGAGCGGTGGTCGCCTCTAATTTCGCACTGGGCGCCATATTGATGATACACATGGCGAAAACAGCGGCCAAATACTTCGATTATGCCGAGATAATAGAGAAACATCACGAGAAGAAAGCCGACGCCCCGTCCGGCACTGCGCTGTCCACTGCAAGAGCGATGATCGAGGCCCGCGGCAAAGGTTTCACGATGCCGTCGCTCGATAAAGAGACCCTCGCCGGAACCCGCGGCGGGCAGGTCGATGGCATCAGCGTACACAGCGTTCGGATGCCCGGCTACTTGGCGCACCAGGACGTGATCCTCGGAGCGGCAGGGCAGACGCTGAAGATAAGTCACGACACCATCAGCCGTGAAGCGTTCATGCCCGGCGTCGTAATGGCGACAAAACGCGTTGTAGATGGCAAAGGATTCTTCCATGGATTAGAAAACCTTTTAGGATTGTGAGCAAACAAAGATGAACGAGCAAAATGTCGCGATCATAGGAGCCACCGGCCTAGTCGGACGCGAGTTCATCAAGGTACTGCTGCAGCGGAATTTTCCGTTGAAATCCTTAAAGCTTTTCGCCTCCGGCCGCTCCGCTGGTAAAAAAATAAGAGTGGGCAACGAGGAATTGGAGATCAGGGAGACCGACTCACACTCCCTGGAGGGAATAGATATCGCCCTGTTCTCTGCAGGTGCCGAGGCCAGCAAACAATTTTCCCACCCGGCGACCCGCGCCGGAGCTGTAATAATAGACAACAGCTCAGCCTTCAGGATGAATGACGAGGTGCCCCTGGTGGTACCGGAGGTCAACGCCGACGATATTTCCCAGCATAAAGGCATTATAGCCAACCCGAACTGCTCCACCATACAGATGGTAGTAGCACTGTACCCGCTTCACAAGGTGAATCCCATCAGGAGGATAATAGTCGATACGTATCAGTCCGTATCCGGCACCGGTACGGCGGCGCTGGCGGAGCTGAGCGAGCAATCACGCCAGGTCATAGAGGGACACAGCGTAGTGCCACACGTCTATTCTCATCAGATAGCCTTCAACATATTGCCGGAGATCGACCTCTTCCTGGACAACGGCTATACCAAGGAAGAGTGGAAAATGATAGATGAAACCCGCAAGATCATGCACGCCAAGGAGCTCGCCATTTCGGCCACCTGCGCGCGGGTTCCTGTATTTATAGGCCACAGCGAAGCGGTGCATGTCGAATTCACCGAGCCGATGTCGTCCGCCACAGCGCAGCGCATCCTGGCTGAAGCCCCGAGCGTCAAGCTCCTCGACGACCCCAGCATACACCTGTATCCACAACCGTGGGCCGTAGCGAATACCGACGATGTTTACGTGGGTCGCTTAAGGCAGGACGTCTCCAACAACTGCGAGCTTGCGATGTGGATCGTTGCGGATAACATAAGAAAAGGCGCGGCCTTGAACGCGGTTCAAATAGCCGAGATCATGTTACAGAGAGGGTGGATATAATGGCTGACCTAGGTAGATTGATAACTGCAATGGTCACTCCATTCGACGAGAAAGGGGATGTAGATTACGAACAGGCCAAAAAGCTCGCCGATGCGCTTCTCGATTCGGGCAGCGATGGGATACTGGTGACCGGCACTACCGGAGAGCGTCCCACCATGACCGACGAAGAGCAGCTCGAGCTGTTCCGAGCGATGAAGGAAGAGGTGGGCAACCGCGGAACACTTGTAGCCGGCACCGGAGGCAACTGCACCCGCGAGAGCATCGCTATGACCGGAGAGGCGGAACGGCTGGGTATGGACGCCGCCCTGTTGGTGGTGCCGTATTATAACAAGCCGACACAAGAAGGATTGTACCGGCACTTCAAAGCCATTGCCGAAAGCACCAGCCTTCCATGCATCCTGTATAACGTGCCCGGACGTACAGTAACCAGCATCGCGATCGAGACCGTGATACGGCTCAGCAAGATCGATAACATCGTAGGCATCAAGGAGGCCAGCGGCAATCTGGAGCAGTTGGCCAAGATAATCGCCGGTACCGATAAGGACTTTCTGGTGTGGAGCGGCAACGATGGCGACACATTCCCCATCATGGCTATGGGGGGCTACGGAGTGATAAGCGTTGCATCGCATCTTGTCGGCCTGCAGATGAAGGATATGATGAATATGCTGATCGACGGGGAAATGGCGGGGGCGGCGGATATCCACCTGCGGCTCCTGCCGCTGGTGAACGCCCTTTTCGTCGTATCGAACCCGATGCCGATAAAGTATGCTCTAAATCATGTAGGCTTCAGGGTAGGCAAACCGCGTCTGCCTCTCACCGAGCCCGATGAGAAATCAGCGAGGGCGATAGAGGAAGCGCTCAAGGCACATAAAATCGATCTGAAGTTTTAAGAGGGTATATCCCGGCAGACGAACGGGGTCGCCGCATTACAGTAGCGACTACGATGACCAGAACTCTATGCTTCCGGCGCATTCTTTATCTTTGAGAACGGCCGCAATCTCCCGGCGAACTTCCTTATCGTTGATAGGCTCCACCTCGGATACGGGCAGGCCCGACTCGCTCTTTTTAGTCTCCCAGTTAACGACGTATCCGGGAACAATGGCGTATGTGCATCCTCCGCGGCCACAGCAGCTATTGTCTATCATATAAGCCCCTGTAACGCACAGCACCTCTTTGCCGTTATACTCCATTCGCTTTTCGCCCAACGGTACATAGTACCCCGATATGGAGTTAATTTCCTTTCCTAACTCCTGGTGAACATACTCTCTTGCCATGTCAAAATGCCTGATACAAAAATTAAAGGGCCGATCGATTCAGTAAATGGATCATTTAAACGGCTCTTTTACGATTATGGTCTGCTCACGCCGCTCCCCGACGGAGATGATGCTCGCAGGGCAGTTGAGTAATTCCTCGATCCTGCGCACATAGCTCCTAGCCTCGGCGGGCAGATCCTCAAAGCGGCGCGCCTCGGTGACATCGACCTGCCATCCGGGCAACTCCTCATACACAGGCTCGCACCGCTCCAATTTCGCCACGCTGGACGGCGGGTTTGTTATGATCTCGCCATCGAGCTTGTAGGAGGTGCACACCTTGATCGATGGCAGAATGCTCAGGATATCGAGGCGTGTTAGCGCCATAGATGTAAAACCGTTGATACGCACACTGAACCTGCCGAACACCGCATCGAACCATCCCACTCGCCGCGGGCGGCCGGTGGTAGCGCCGCGTTCCTTGGCATGCTGCCTTATCCTCTCCCCGAGATCGTCCAGAAGCTCGGTGGGCATCGGACCGCCGCCGACCCTGGTACAGTAAGCCTTAAAAACCCCTGTAACACCATCGAGCATGAGCGGACTCAGCCCCAATCCGGCGCAAGCCCCTCCCGCAATCGTAGAACTTGATGTAACGTAAGGATAAGTACCGAAATCTATGTCCAGCAGCGATCCCTGCGCCCCCTCAAGCAAGACGTTCTCATTCCTTTCAATAGCCTCGGAGATCATCATGTCCGTCCCGTACAGGAACGGGGCCAAACGATCACCATAAACGCAGTACTTCTCGTAGACCTCATCGAAATCAAGAGGCTTGGCACCATAAAGCTTGGTAAGGACTCGATTCTTGTTTTCCAACACGATGGCCAATCTATCCTTGAAATTCTCCTTATCGAGCAAATCTCCCGTTCGAATACCGCTGCGGCCTACCTTGTCCATGAAGGCCGGGCCGATACCTTTCTTAGTCGTACCTATGGCTCCGCTACCCCGTGCCTCCTCCTCGAGGCCATCGAGCATGATATGATAAGGCATGATAAGGTGGGCCCTATCGCTTATATACAAACGGTCAACCGACACGCCTCTTTTCTTAAGATCGTCTATCTCAGTTAATATAACCTCTGGATCGACCACCACGCCATTCGAGATGATACACGTAACGTCGCTGTGGAAGATACCTACCGGTATAAGGTGCATCTTGAACTCTCCGGTAGCGTTCACCACGGTGTGCCCCGCATTGCTTCCCCCGGAATAGCGTACCACCATGTCCGCTCTCTCGGCGACCATGTCCACGATTTTGCCTTTCCCCTCATCTCCCCACTGCGCTCCTATCACAGCGATTACAGGCACTGTTCCTCCTCCTAAAGCACTAAGTATTTAAAGGCCTTTAAAACCCCCAACGCAGTATACCAGATGAGTAAGTTTTTGATAAGGGGGAAGTCAAAGGACGAGCATGTTGACATCAGGAGCGAAAAATGATAATTTTACTACGCCCACATATTTATGCAAACTCGTAACATGCCCGAGTGGCGCAATGGCAGCGCAGCCGACTTGTAATCGGCAGGCTAGCGGTTCGAATCCGCTCTCGGGCTGAGCACAGAATAACGTCAAAAACGGCGGGATGGGTGAGCGGCTAAAACCAGCAGACTGTAAATCTGCCGCCCGACGGGCTTCGTTGGTTCGAATCCAACTCCCGCCACTTTCAAAACCACAGTATCTGCATGCCTCGTTGTGCTATAATGGCTCGCATTCCATATGCAAACACATGATAGTGATTAGAGGTAATATCGATGAAAATCAAGCCCCTCATTACCGGTATCCTAATAGCGATTCTATTCATCACTACGACTGCGTGCAGCGAAAATGTGGCTGTCGTGAAGCCTTCGATCGGCTATGTCCCCGATGGATGGCTGCTTAAAGAGGACATCCCCTATGGTGAATACACCTCGAACTCAGGGAAAGTATACTACAGTAATGCCGCCGGAGATTGCGGCGTTATGATCTACTATGGAGATATACCTGGCTCGCTCAAGGGTAAGGAAAATGACGAGGTCGCCTTGATCGATGCAGCCGTTGAGGAGGCCGTCCTGTTCGAGCCCGAGGCGACGGGCACGATGACGGTAAACGGCCGCATCGCCGGTTATGCCGAAGGAGTGTTCATGGGCCTTCCCGAGATATTCATAGTATTCGTCGACGGTTCTACACACATCTCGATCATGGCCGGCTACGTCACCGCACAAGATGAAACGAACGCTATGGCGTTAATAGACAGTATTTACTTCCAATAATAACTCTCGTCACGGAGGTCAAAATGAAGATATTCAGTTTCGCATTAACCGCACTTCCGATTGCGCTGCTGTTTCTCTGTTCGGCCTGCGGCAGCGATCACAGCGATCTGGCGACACCTACTCCCGAGGTCACGCCCACACCCTCGGCCCAAATCCTCTTTTCGGACGACTTCAGCGATCCTTCGAGTAGCTGGGATACTTTTGCGGACTCGACCGGTACTGCGTTCTACGAGCAGGAATGGCTCCATATAAGAGAGAACGAAGGCGGATCAAACGCCAAGATCAGCTACGCCCATCAGAGCCTAACCGACTTTGTACTGGAAGTGGACACGACTCTGATATACGGCCCCGATTCAACATGGCATGTCATAGAATGCCGAAGTAATCGCCTATATCAAAGCTACCGGGTAGAGATAGCCACCAACGGTTATTACAAGGTAACAAGGGTTAACCACAATACCTTAACAGCCTTAAAAGGCCCGACGACATCAACTTACATTAATACGGAGGCGGGGGCTATAAACCACGTTAGAATTGAGTTTACGGGAAGCAAGCTTATCCTGTCGATAAACGGGCACAAAGTATGTGAGGTGAATGATTCCGTTTTCGCCAGCGGCGACATCGGGCTGGGCATAGATTCAGCCGGGCAGTCCCTTTATACGGAGGGCGCCTACGACAATGTT